>JAYSSN010000127.1:0-1804 GCA_043720555.1 Rhodobacterales bacterium
GCTGGAGGGCGCGGTGGCCTATTTTCATGCCACCGGGCGCGACCGGCTGTTGAAGATCATGATGCGCTACATGGACCATATCGCCGCGACTTTTGGCCCGAACCCGGGCCAGAAACGCGGCTATTGCGGCCATCAGGAAATTGAACTGGCGCTGGTCAAGCTGTACCACGCTACCGACCTCCGCAAATATCTGGACCTTGCCACCTATTTCATCGACGAACGCGGTGCGCTGCCGCATTACTTTGACATCGAACGCGAGGCGCGCGGCGAGCCGCCGGAAAGCTTCCTGCAAAGCACCTACGAATACAACCAGTCGCACATGCCGGTGCGCGATCAGCCCAAGGTGGTGGGCCATGCCGTGCGCGCGATGTACATGTTTGCGGCAATGGCCGATCTGGCGGCGGAACACGGCGATGCCAGCCTGAAGCGGGCCTGCGAAACCCTTTGGGCCGACGTGACCCGCACGCGGATGTATGTCACGGGCGGTTTTGGGCCTTCAGCCTCAAACGAAGGATTTACCCGCGATTACGACCTGCCCAACGATACCGCCTATGCCGAAACCTGCGCTTCGGTGGCAATGGTGTTCTGGGCAGCGCGGATGTTGAACCTCGACCTTGACGGGCAGTATGCCGATATTCTTGAACAGGCGCTGTATAACACTTCGCTTGCGGGGCTCAGCCGCGACGGCGTGCAGTATTTCTACGACAACAAGCTAGAAAGTGACGGATCACACAAGCGGTGGGACTGGCACCCCTGCCCTTGTTGCACGATGAATGTGGCACGTCTGGTGGCATCGATTTCCGGATATTTCTACTCGGTCGCCGAAACCGAAGTGGCGGTGCATCTTTATGGCGGCGCCGAAGGCACTCTGGCAGTGGCTGGCGGCAAGGTGCGGATTTCCGAATCCTCGAACTATCCGTGGTCGGGCGAAATCAGCGTCGCCGTCAACCCGACAGGCTGTGATGCGTTCACGCTTGCGCTGCGGGTGCCGGGTTGGGCCAAAGGCGCTTCTGCAAAGCTGAACGGTACGCCACTGAAAATGGGCGATGTCAAACGGGGTTATCTGAAGATAAAGCGGAGCTGGGCCGCAGGCGATACTGTGACCCTGTCATTGCCGATGCCTGTGGACAGGCTCTACGCCCATCCTGACGTGCGGCAGGATGTGGGCCGCGTGGCGCTGAGACGCGGGCCGCTGATCTATTGTCTGGAGCAGCATGACAATGCAGCGCCGGTGCAGCGGATCAGCCTTCCGGCAGAAGCGGAACTGACGGCTGAATGGCGTGAGGAACTGTTGGGGGGCATCAGCGTCGTTCGGGCCGACGGAAAGGTCGCAGATGCCGCCAATTGGGGCACGGCGCTTTACCGTACATCACCCCCGACCGAGACTGGCAGTCCGTTGACCGCCGTGCCCTATTACATCTGGTGCAACCGCGGACCAAATCCGATGCAGCTTTGGTTAAGGGAGTAAGCTTGCAATGTCCTATGTTGAATTGAAAGGACTGGGCAAGGCTTTCGGATCGTTCGAAGTGATCCGCAACATCAATCTTTCCGTTGAAAAGGGCGAATTTTGCGCGCTTCTTGGCCCGTCCGGGTGCGGAAAATCGACGTTGTTGCGATTGATTGCCGGGCTGAAGGATGCCACAACCGGCGAAATCCGGATCAATGGCAAGGATGTCACCGATCTCGCCCCTGCCGCGCGGCGGATTGCCATGGTTTTTCAGTCCTACGCGCTCTACCCGCATATGAGCGTCGCTGAAAACATCGCGTTCTCGCTGGAAGTTGCGGGCATGAAAAAACCCGAACG
>JAYSSN010000128.1:0-11720 GCA_043720555.1 Rhodobacterales bacterium
CCTCTTGCCCCAGGGTTGCGGACATTGCAGCGACAGGCCAGAATCAAGCGATGACCGAAGATCCGACCGACATCGAAACATCCGGGGAAACGTCCTTCACCGCTGCCATGGGGCATGCCGCAATCGCGGACTATCTGCGCACGCTGGACGGCTCTCCCGGCGTGTACCGCATGCTGAACGGGTCCAGCGAGGTGCTGTATGTCGGCAAGGCGCGCAACCTGCGGGCGCGGGTGTCGAACTATGCCCGCGCCTCGGGCCATTCCGGGCGCATCGCCCGGATGATCCGCGAAACCGCGTCGATGATGTTCCTGACCACGCGCACCGAAACCGAGGCGCTGCTCTTGGAACAGAACCTCATCAAACAATTGAAGCCGCGCTACAACGTGCTGTTGCGCGACGACAAGTCGTTTCCGAACATCCTGATCTCGGGCGAACATGCGTTTCCGCAACTCAAGAAGCACCGCGGCAAGAAGTCCGAGAAGGGCACCTACTTCGGTCCCTTCGCCAGTGCGGGCGCGGTCAACCGCACGTTGAACCAGTTGCAGAAGGTGTTTCTGCTGCGCAACTGCTCGGACGCGATGTTCGACAGCCGCACGCGCCCCTGCCTGCAATACCAGATCAAACGCTGTGCCGCCCCGTGTGTGGCCCGCGTGGACGCTGCGGGATATGCCAAGCTGGTGGCTGACGCGGAACGCTTCCTGCAGGGCAAGACCACGACTGTGCAATCCAACCTCGCGGCAGAAATGAACGCGGCATCCGAGGCGATGGAGTTTGAACGCGCCGCCGCGCTGCGCGACCGTATCCGCGCGTTGACACAGGTGCAGGCGGCCCAGGGCATCAACCCGCAAGGCGTGACCGAGGCGGATGTGGTGGCCCTGCATCTGGAGGGCGGGCAGGCCTGTGTGCAGGTATTCTTCATTCGTGCCAACCAAAGCTGGGGGAACCGGGATTTCTATCCCAAAACCGGGGCGGGCGCGGAAGAGCCGGAAATACTCGAGGCGTTCCTCGCGCAATTTTATGACGATAAGGAACCACCGCGCCTGATCCTGCTGTCCCACCCGGTGGAAAACGACGATCTGGTGACCCACCTGTTGTCCGACCGCGCCGGGCGCCGCGTCGAACTCGCCGTGCCACAGCGCGGCGAAAAGGCTGAACTGGTGGAAAATGCCGCGCGGAACGCCCGCGAAAGTCTGGCGCGCAAAATGGCCGAAAGCACGACGCAGAACAAACTGCTGGCGGGGCTGGCCGAGGCGTTCGATCTGGACGCGGTTCCGACACGGATCGAGGTTTACGACAACTCGCACATTCAGGGGACCAATGCCGTGGGCGGCATGATCGTCGCCGGGGCCGAGGGATTCCTGAAGTCTCAATACCGCAAGTTCAACATCAAATCCGACGCAGGTGCCAATTCCGACGATTTCGGCATGATGAAAGAGGTGCTGACCCGCCGCTTTGAACGCCTGCTGAAAGAAGACCCGGAGCGGAAGACCGATATGTGGCCCGACCTTTTGCTGATCGACGGCGGGGCAGGACAGGTTTCGGCGGTAGCCGGGATCATGTCGGAACTGGGGGTCGAAGACATCGCCATGGTCGGCGTCGCCAAAGGCATCGACCGCGACGCGGGCAAGGAAGAATTCCACCGTCCGGGCGAGGCGCCCTTTGCGCTGCGCATGAACGACCCCGTGCTCTACTTCGTCCAACGCCTGCGCGACGAGGCGCACCGCTGGGCCATCGGCGCGCACCGCGCCAAACGCAGCAAGGCGATCAGCGCCACGCCGCTCGATGACATCCCCGGTGTCGGCGCCGCCCGCAAAAAAGCCCTGCTTGCCCATTTCGGCTCGGCCAAAGCCGTCGCCCGCGCGGGGCTGTCCGATCTGACGGCGGTGGACGGCATATCCGAGGCGATGGCCCAGACGATCAGTGACTACTTCAGCGCGCGGGGGTAGGGGCGGGCGTTCAGGCCCGTGCACTTTCTTTATGGCGCACCTGTGCGCCCAGCGTCAGAGGCCAGCGGATCAGCAGGATTGCGGGGTTCAGGCCGGGGCGCTGGCGGCACAGCGCCTCCAGCCCGCCAAGGGTGCAGTCGAACACGCATTCCGATGCCGTCTGCGCACGTGAGATGACCTGCACGGGGCTTGTCGCGGGCCAGCCTGCGGTCAGCAACCCTTGCGTCATCGCACCAGCCTGCGCGACCCCCATGTAACACGCCAGCGTGGTGCCGGGTTGTGCGCAGGCCGCCCAATCCTGCGCACCATCATGGCGCAAATGGCCGGTGGCAAGGATCAGCCGTTCGGTTGCACCCCGCTCGGTCAGGAATGACCGTGCCGATGCGGCGGCGGCGCAGGCGGCGGTCACGCCCGGCACGATATCCCACGGCACACCGGCGGCATCGCAGGCGGCGGCCTCTTCTGCGCCACGGGCAAAGATGCCGGGATCGCCGCATTTCAGGCGGACGACATGCTGGCCCTGCATGGCCGCGGCAACAACCATCTGGCTGATCTGCTCTTGCGGGACCGCATGGCAACCGGGTGCTTTGCCTACATAGATGCGCGCGGCACCGGGGCGGGCGTGATGCAGCAGCGCAGGATCGGCCAGACGATCGTAATAGATGACATCGGCACTGCGCAGCCTGTCCAATCCGCGCAGCGTGATAAGGTCGGCGGATCCGGGGCCAGCACCCACGAGGCTGACATGGCCGCTCCGGGCTGTGATCGTCGCGGGCAACCGGGCCTGCATGGCCGGGTACGGGGCCAACCATGCACGGAACCCAGCGATCAGCGGGCCGAAACGGGGCAGGGACAGTGTGGTCATTCCGCAGCTTCCGGCAAACGATAGCGGGACAGGATGGCATTCAGTTCGGGGCGGCATGACCCGCAGGATGTTCCCGCCCCCACGGCTTGCCCAAGCGCCGCGACAGTCCGCGCGTGACCTGCCTCAATGGCGGTGCGGATGGTGTTCAGCCCCACGTTCAGGCAGGCACAGACGATAGGGCCGGGGTCTGGCGCATCCGCGCCGGGGCGTCCGGCAAGGGCATCGCTATCGGCGGGCACTGCAATCCGGCCTGCCACATGGTCACGCGCCAGCGCCACCGGACCGGGGCCCGCAAACAGCGCCGCCAGCAGCCGGTCGCCCTGATGAAAGGCGATGCGCGCCATGCCCCGGCTGCGGTCGGTCACCGTGGCCGCCGGCGTGTCGGGCAGATCAAACAGCGCGCGGGCGTAGGCTTCCCAATCCTGCGGGCTGGTGCGGCCTGCCAGTTCCATCCGCCAGCCGCCCGCAATGCGCGCCCGCGCCCAGTAATCGGCGCTGGGCCGAAGCGGGCCCGCGGCCACGGCAAAGCCGAACCACCGGGCGGCAAAGCGGGTGACGGCCACCGCTGCGGATTTGCTGGCGGGCTGGCCGGAGATCGGATCGGTGAGCCCCGGCACCAGCGTATCGATGCGCGCGGCGGCTGCATTTTCACCCGTCCAGTGCATTGGCGCAAAGACCTGGCCGGGGGCAACGCTTTCAGTCAGCAATGCGCGCAGGATGGCGCGGCCGTGTGGGTTTGTCACCTCCACCAGATCGGCCGGGGCCACGCCCAACCGCGCTGCATCCATCGGGTGAATTTCCAGAAATGGCTCCGCCAGATGCGCGCTCAGTCGCGGGGATTTCCCACTGCGGGTCATCGTATGCCACTGGTCACGGATGCGCCCGGTATTCAGGCGGAAAGGGTGATCAGGCGTCAGCGCCTGCGGGCTGCGTGGCGCAATGGCGATCATCCGGGCGCGGCCATCCTCGGTGTGAAACCGCCCTTGGCCAAAGAACCGCCCGCCACGCTGGCGCGCGTTCTGCGGCCATGTGAACGGCGCAAGGCTGGCATAATCTGCCGCGCTGATCCCCGCCAGATCCGAAATGTCGAAATCGCTGCCCTGCGCCCCTGCTACACCCGACAAGGCCGCATACTCGGCAAAGATGCCCGCCGCATCGTCCCAGCCAAAAGCATCACCCCAGCCCATGCGTGCGGCAACGCCCGCCAGAATGCGCCAGTCATCCCGCGCCTGCCCCGGTACCGGCAAGGCCGCGCGCTGGCGGCTGATGGTGCGGTCGGAATTGGTGACGGTGCCCTCCTTTTCGCCCCAGGCTGTGGCGGGCAGCAGCACATGGGCAAACCGCGCGGTATCGGTATCGGCTGTCACATCCGACACCACGACAAACGGGCAAGTGGCCAACGCTTCACGCACGGCATCGGCATCCGGCATCGACACGACGGGGTTGGTGTGGATGATCCAGATCGCCCTGATCCGCCCATCGGCCACTGCGCGGAACATGTCCACCGCTTTCAGACCCGGCTTTTCGGCCATTGCGGGGCTCGACCAAAAGCCCTGCACGGCCGTGCGGTGCGCCGGGGTTTCCAGCACAAGGTGGCAGGCCAGCATATTTGCCAGACCGCCCACCTCGCGCCCGCCCATGGCATTGGGCTGGCCTGTCACCGAAAACGGCCCCATGCCGGGGCGGCCGATGCGGCCCGTCGCGAGGTGACAATTGATGATGGCGTTGACCTTGTCGGTGCCGCTTTCAGACTGGTTGATGCCTTGTGAATAGACCGTGACCACCTTTTCGCTGGCCAGCCACATCTCGCAGAATGTCCGCAATTCGGGTTCCGACAGCCCCGTCATCGCCGGGTCAGATGCGCGCGCCGCCGTCAGCGCCGTGTCATACCCCGCGACATGGGCAAGAAACGCGGGGTCGGTCTTGCCGCCATCCGCAGCCGCCACCAGCAGCGCGTTGAACAGTGCCGCATCCGCGCCCGGCGCAATCGCCAGATGCAGGTCCGCAATATCGCAGGTCGCAGTCCGGCGCGGGTCGATCACCACCACACGCAGGCCCGGCCGCGCTGCCCTGGCCGCCACGAGACGCTGATACAGCACCGGATGGCACCAGGCGAGGTTGCTGCCCGTCAGCACCACCAGATCTGCCAATTCCAGATCTTCATACAGCCCCGGCACCGTATCACTGCCAAAAGCCCGCCGGTGGCCTGCCACGCTTGATGCCATGCACAGCCGCGAATTGGTGTCGATATTGGCGCTGCCGATGAACCCCTTCATCAGCTTGTTGGCAACATAGTAATCCTCGGTCAGCAACTGACCCGAAACATAGAATGCCACCGCATCCGGCCCGTGATCGGCAATCACGCGGGCAAAGCGGCGCGCGACCACCCCCAGCGCATCGGTCCAGCCCACATCCTGGCCAAAGACCCTCGGGGCCAGAAGCCGCCCTTCCAGCCCCACGGTTTCGCCCAAGGCGGTGCCTTTGGAACACAGCCGTCCCTTGTTTGCGGGATGGTCAGGGTCACCCTTGACGGCCATCCCCCCCGCACCATCCGGCGTAGCAATGATACCGCAGCCGACCCCGCAATACGGGCACGTGGTGCGCGTGGCCCCGGCACGGTACAGGGTGCGGCCCTGCACGGTCACGCCGCAACCCGTCGTGCCAGGCGCGTGGTCTCCAGCAGCACGCGCCCGGCCTCAAGCCGTGTCGGGTAAGTCACCACCGCCCCCGCATCCGCGCCCTGCGCCATGCCGGTTTCCAGACTGAACACCCAGGCATGCAGCGGGCAGGTCACCGCAGAACCATGCACGATCCCTTCGCTGAGCGGCCCGCCCTTGTGGGGGCAGCGGTCATCAATGGCAAACACCTGATCGTCAGCGGTACGAAACACCGCAACGCAGCCCTGCGCCGTCTTCACCACCCGCGCGCCCTGCGGCGGGATGTCGTCCAGCGCACCAATGTCGATCCAGCTCATTCTGCAGCCTCCAGCCTGAGATCGGCCATCGGGTGCCATTTCGACCGTTCCGCCGCAGCCGCATGTTCCGCCCATGGGTCGACTTGATAAACCGACTGGCTGATCACGAAGCGGTCATAAAGCGCGCGGCGGCTCACGGGGTCTGCGACCTGCGTGCGGCACCAGTCGAGGCCGACCTTGGCCACCCATTTGTAGATGCGGTGCAGATAGCGGCTGTTTTCGCGGTAGGCCTGCACGAAGGCGGCGATGACCTCCATCACCTCATCCTCGGTGGTGGCCTTGTACAGGAACTCCGTCGCCTTCACATCCATCCCCGCTGCCCCCGCCACGCTGATTTCATAGCCACTGTCCACGCAAACCACGCCCACGTCCTTGCAGGTGGCCTCCGCGCAGTTGCGCGGGCAGCCCGAGACCCCCAGCTTTACCTTGGCCGGTGTCCATGACCCCCACAGCAGCTTTTCCAGCCTGATCCCCAACCCCGTCGAATCCTGCGTGCCAAAGCGGCAGAATTCGGTGCCGACACAGGTTTTCACCGTGCGCAACCCCTTGGAATAGGCGTGGCCGCTGACCATGCCCGCCGCGTTCAGGTCTGACCACATCGCAGGCAGGTCTTCCTTCCTGACCCCCAGCAGGTCGATCCGCTGCCCGCCCGTGACCTTGACCATCGGCACGTTGTACTTGTCCGCCGCATCGGCAATCGCGCGCAGCTCTGTCGGGGTCGTAACGCCGCCCCACATCCGGGGAACGACCGAATAGGTGCCGTCCTTCTGGATATTGGCATGGTTGCGTTCGTTGACAAAACGGCTCTGGCGGTCATCCCGGTACTCCAGCGGCCAGTCGGCAATCAGGTAATAATTCAACGCGGGGCGGCAGGACGCGCAGCCCCCCACCGATGTCCAGCCCAGTTCCTGCATGACCGCCGGGATGGATTTCAACGCCATGGATTTGACAAGCCGACGGACGTCGTCATGCGTATGATTGGTGCATTTACACATCGGCTGGCTGGTTGGCAGCATAAACGCGTCGCCTAACGTGACCGCCAGAACCTGCTCCACCAACCCGGTGCAGGTGCCACACGACGAACTCGCCTTGGTCAAGCCGCGTACCGCCTCTAGCGAAGTTGCCCCCGCTGTAATCGCATCCACGATGCGGCCCTTGCATACGCCGTTGCAACCACAGATTTCCGCGCTAGGCGGCAAGGCTGCAACGGCCGCCAAAGGGTCCGCCTGGGCCCCCCCCTGGTAGGTCGGACCAAAGATCAGCGTATCGCGCATCGGCGTAATGTCGGTGCCGTCCTTGATCAGGCCGAAGAACCAGTTTCCGTCTGCGGTGTCGCCATACATCACGGCACCGACCAGATGGTCACCCTCGATCACCAGCCGCTTGTAGATGCCGCGCGCGGGGTCGCGGAACACGATATCCTCGCGCCCCGGCCCGTCGGCGAAATCGCCCGCGCTGAACAGATCACACCCCGTCACCTTCAGCTTGGTCGCTGTTTGCACCGGGCGAAAGGCGCCGTCCTCACCCAGCAAAGCCGCCGCCAGAACCTTTGCCTGATCGTAAAGCGGGGCGACAAGGCCAAAGAGCTGCTTGTCATGTTCGACGCATTCCCCCACCGCCCAGATGGAGGGGTCGCTGGTCTGCATCTGGTCGTTCACCGTGATCCCGCGCCCGACATCCAGATGCGCGTCATTTGCCAACCGCACTTCAGGGCGAATGCCCACGGCCATGCAGACCAGATCGGCGTCATAAACCGTGCCATCCTCCAGCAGCACCGCCTCAACCCGGTCCTTGCCCAGAATGGCCTTGGTCGCGCCCTTGCAATGGATGGTCAACCCGCGGGCCTCCAGCGTCTTTTGCAACAGATACCCCGCCGCCGGGTCCAACTGGCGTTCCATCAGGTGACCCATGATGTGAATGACGGTGACGTGCGCGCCCCGCGCCTGCATGCCAGCCGCCGCCTCCAGCCCCAAAAGGCCCCCACCGATGACAACTGCTTTTGCACCGGGTCTGGCCGCCGCGACCATCGCGTTGGTATCCTCCAGATCGCGGTAGGTCACGACACCGGGCAATTCCTTGCCCGCGACCGGAATGATGAACGGAGCCGATCCGGTGGCGATGATCAGATCATCGTATGGCGTCTCGCCGGACCTCGAGATCACGACCTTCCGTTCGCGGTCGATCTTGGTCACATGCTCGCCAAACCGGGTTTTCACCCCACGCGCGGCATACCAACCGCCGTCATGGGTCACGATCTCGCCATAGGCTTTTTCACCCGACAGCACCGGCGACAGCATGATGCGGTTGTAATTCCCCCGCGGCTCGGCGTTGAACAGCGTGATGTCAAGGCCAGCCCCGGCATCGCACACGTGCTCCAGCACCCGGCCACTTGCCATACCGGCGCCGATGACAACAAGTTTGCGGGTCATGAGCGACCTCCTGTTAACGCGGTTTTGACCATGGCCGGGGTGGCGCGGCAATCATGGGATTTGAGTGGGATGCTGCAATCCGCGCCAGGCATGGCGTTTCGTTGCGGGCGGCGGTGGGTCTGGATCGGGTCGAAGGCCTTGGCCTGGTCGGTGTGCGGATCGATTTCGGCAAGGTCTGGATTAGTTGCAATGCGCGCATCGGCACGCGCCGTTTGGTGTGCGTCCGTGTCCAAAGGGACGAAAGATGGCGCATCAATTCGTCGAGAACGGCAAACAATCGTCAGAGCATTGACCATCGTATCTCGTGCCCGTCCCCCACTTGCAGACGCTGAAGGCCAGGTCAGAGAGCCGAGCGACGAAGATCTGTTGTGGTCAGTGCGTTCCGGAGGCGCCGGAGGGCGTTCTGAAAGTGCCGCATTGCTGAACGGACACGAGACGTTCGTCGCCCCGGCCGAACCGCCGGGGCTGGAGCGCAAGGCGTTACTGGCCCTGGCACCATCAAAACCCGGCTTCATCGAGCGGGCCACCGATGCGAAGGCAGCGCTGGACAAACAGGCGCGACGGGCCACCGCATAACCCATCACGCCACCGCCTTGGGCTTTTGCCCGTGCTCATAGTCCTCCAGGAACGCCAGCACCTCGGCCCGGTAGTGATAATAGTCCGCGTGGTCCAGCAATGCGCGCCGCGTCCGTGGCCGGGGCAGTTTCACCTCGGTGATCTTGCCAATCGTCGCCTGCGGCCCGTTGGTCATCATCACCACCCGGTCGGCCAGCAGAATCGCTTCATCCACGTCGTGCGTGACGCAAATGGCCGTCACCTTGGTGCGGCTCCACACTTCCATGAGCACCTCTTGCAACTCCCACCGCGTCAGGCTGTCCAGCATGCCGAAAGGTTCATCCAGTAACAAAAGTTTCGGTGACAGCGCAAAGGCCCGCGCAATTCCCACCCTCTGGCGCATGCCGTTGGACATGTCGGCGGCCGATTTGTTCATTGCGTCCGCCAGCCCCACACGTTCAAGATAGTATTCCACCACCTCTTGCCGCTCGGCCTGCGTCGCCTTGGGATAAACCCGGTCCACCCCGATCGCCACATTTTCGCGCGCGGTCAGCCAGGGAAACAACGAGGGCGACTGGAACACCACGGCGCGTTCCGGGTCTGCCCCTTCGACGTGCACCCCATCGAGCTTGATTGCGCCTTTGGAAATCCCGTTCAGCCCCGCCGCCATCGTCAGCACCGTGGATTTGCCACAGCCCGAATGGCCGATCAGGGAAACAAACTCGCCCTTCTTGAGGATCAGGTTGAAATCCTCCACCACCGTCAGCGGGCCTTTCGGCGTGTCATAGATCTTGTGCAACTGCGAAAACTGCAGATAGCGGTCGTCGGTGAAACTTTTGGCAGCCTCGGCATAGGCTTTCGGCATTGCATGGCGCGGGGTCACGGCAGGCAACTGCCGCGTTTCGGCAACCTTGGCCGCGATCCCCACATCCATCAGGTACGCCGTCACATCAGCGCGCAGCGATTTGAACGCGGGATCATCATTCATTGCCGTGCGGTCACGCGGACGCGGCAACTGAACCGGAAAGTCCGCGCCCAACGTCCCATCGGGGTTCAGGCACACAATCCGGTCCGCCAGCACCAGCGCCTCGTCCACATCATTCGTCACCAGCACCACTGTGCGCTTGTCAGCCGCCCAGATCGCCTCGATCTCGGCTGCCACGTTCGCCCGCGTCAACGCATCCAGCGCCGACAGCGGCTCGTCCATCAGCATGACCTGCGGCTGCATCGCCAGCGCGCGCGCCACCGCCACCCGCTGGCGCATGCCCCCCGACAATTCCGCCGGGCGACGGTCGGCCGCGTGGCTTAAGCCCACCATGCCGATGTACTTTGCCACCAGCGCCGCGCGGTCCGCCCTCGTCCCCCGATGCACCGCATCAACGGCCAGCCCGATGTTGCCCGCCACCGTCAGCCACGGCATCAGCGCATACGACTGGAACACCAGCCCCCGCTCAGGCCCCGGCCCGGTCACAGGCGCGCCCTGAAAGGTCACTGCGCCCCGGTCAGGGGCCACCAGCCCTGCCATCAGGTTGATGAGCGTCGTCTTGCCAGACCCCGAAAACCCCAGGATCGCCAGAAATTCGCCTTCCGCGACCGACAGCGTCAGGTTCCGCAGTACCGGCGTGTCGCCATACCCCTTCGACACATTGGTCAGATCGAGAATGCCCATGCCGATCACCGGTTGTTCGTAAAGGTAAAGGCCGATTGCAGCGCGAACATCACCCGGTCCAGAAGGAACCCGATGATCCCGATGGTCAGCACCGCCACCATGATCCTGGCCAGTGATTGTTCCGATCCGTTCTGAAACTCATCCCAGACGAATTTGCCAAGCCCCGGGTTCTGCGCCAGCATTTCCGCCGCGATCAGCACCATCCAGCCCACCCCCAACGACAGTCGCAGCCCGGTAAAGATCAGCGGAAGCGCCGATGGCAGCACCAGCCGCGTGATCTTGGTCCAGGGCGACAGCTTGAGCACCCGGCCCACATTGACCAGATCCTTGTCGATGCTCGCCACGCCAAGGGCCGTGTTGATCAGCGTCGGCCACAGCGAACACAAGGTCACCGTGATGGCCGAGATCAGGAATGACTTCGACATCCCCCCCTCGCCACCCACGGCCACCGCCGACACCACCATCGTGACAATTGGCAACCATGCCAGCGGCGAGACGGGTTTGAACACCTGCACCAACGGGCTGATCGCCGCATTGGCCGTCGGCGACAGGCCCGACACGATGCCCAGCGGCACGGCAATAATTGTGGCAATCAGGAACCCAAAGAACACCGTCCGGATCGAGGTCCAGATTTGCGCGTAATAGGTGGGCTTGCCGGTGTAGGCGCGGCTTTTCACCTCGTCCGACTTGCCTTGCGCAATCAGGGCTGCATTTCTGGCCTCTTGTTCGGCTTGGAATTCCGCCGCCTTCACCCCTTCGGTCAGCGCATCGGCATGCAGCACCTGTGCCTGCTGCCACACCTGCGCCGGGCCGGGAATGGCGCCGAGCGAGGTTTGCACCAGCGGCGCAAGGCTGGCCCACAGCGCCATAAAGCCCGCAATCGCCACCAGCGGCACCCCCAGCATGCGCCAGATTTCCCGCAGTTGCAGGCGCGGATTGTCCCCGGCCGCCAGGCGCAGGATGGGGGCCGCCCATGGCAGACCCAGCACCGTGAACCAGCCATCAAAACGGGTGATGCGGGTCAGGCGGCGGGTCCGTACAGCCTCGCGTACCGGGGGCAACCGGGTGGGGTCAATGGCGGTCATGTTGTGTCCTTTGGGCGGGGTTCAGTTGACGACCTGGCCACCGGCGACGGTCTGTCCGGCCTTCAGGCCAATCTTCAGGCTGTCGATGTAGGCGTTGGGCTGCGTGCCGTCATAGCTGACCCCGTCGATGAATTCGGCCGTCGGGTCGCGGTAGCCATCAGCGTCGAAATCGAACAGGTCTGCCGTCGCTTTGCCTT
>JAYSSN010000129.1:0-4331 GCA_043720555.1 Rhodobacterales bacterium
AAAGGGCTGGGTAGACTATCGGATGATCCGTGGTCGAAACCAAGCAAGAAGGCCCTCGTAGTCGAGTTGCCCGGCAGCGACCGCAACGACGAGGTCGTCTATCCGTTCGGCTCCCTGAATCGCAAGTCGATAGCCACTTCGCTCCAGCAGAATTCCAACAAGAATCCAAGCGGTTCTCTTGTTGGCGTCCACAAATCCATGGTTTCCCACCATTCTATGCAGCAACGCGGCCACCTTTCTGGCAATCGATCTGTGATAGCCTGAGCAAGGGCGCACAGGCGCAGGCTTGATCATGTCCAAGCTGTTGATACCGCCTCGACCGCCGTAGGTGAGTGCTTTGTGGTGAGCGTCGAGCGCATCTGCAAGTGTCAGGCGGTAGTGCAAGTCAGCGATCCGCAAGCCTTTTCAGTGCGTCTTCATGCTTGGACGCTACGCGATCTGCGGCGGCCACAGTCTTTTCGCTTGATCGAAATGTTCCGCTCGCCGTGCGTACTTCCATGAACCGGCCAGTTGCACAGTCCCGCTTGATCGAACCTCCATTCACTATGGTCGTTTCCGTTTGCGTGCGCGGGGACGCTGGGCGTTTTGCCATGACCGTCATCTTTAGAGTATTCATCGACCCAGACGGACCGCAGCCCGAACTCTTTCAAGCCTGTACTCAAAAACAAAACGCCCGCAGCTTCCGCCACGGGCGTTTCATGAAACCGGCAGGCGGCCTTAGCGGCGCAGGCCCAGACGCCCGATCAGCGTCGTGTAGCGTTCTGCGTTCTTGCCCTTGAGATAGTCAAGCAGCTTGCGGCGCTGTGCCACCATCATCAGCAGACCACGGCGGGAATGGTTATCCTTCTTGTGGCCTTTGAAGTGTTCGGTCAGCGTGGCAATCCGTGACGACAGGATCGCAACCTGCACCTCGGGCGAACCCGTGTCATGCTCTTTGGTCGCGTATTCCTTGATAAGGCGTGCCTTATCTTCGACGGTAATCGACATCGGGGTCTCCTTGGTTGGATGTGATGGCACAAGCCGGGATGTCGTCCAGCAGGGCCCTTGGAGGTGTATCCACCGGAATGCGGCGGATGCGCGCGTATAGGGGCATTCGTACAAAAAGAAAAGCGCCAATCGTCCCGCCGCTGCGGTCCTTCTGGCACAACGCAGCCGCCCCTTTGCGGCCCGGCGGCTTCGCCCGCAAGCAACGGCATGCTGCCACTGACAACTTTGGCGTGCGTGCGGCCAATCTTTCATGCTCTGCTCACGCGATGGGGGAAAAAGTCTTGAAGTGAAAGGTATAAATCCTATTATATAATTGATTATAATAACTAAAATGTGAAAAATTCCAGCGGAAGTTTCACCTGAAACTCACCCCCACAATACCGGTTGCACATCATAGCCTATGTACAGCGGATGTTTGGGCGCCCCCGCATTCGTCAGCCCCAGATGCCATAACGGCACCCCTGTCGCCCGCAACAACCGCTCGACCGTCGCGCCCCGGTCCAGATGCGCCCCATGGGCACCCCAGGCGCAGATCACGCGGTCTGTCCATGGCACCGACCCCACAATCGCCGCGTCATTCTCGGCCCCCACCGGATCGCCCTGCACCCGCATCACCCGGGGGTCGGTCGCGCGAAAGGCAAAGATGTTTGTCACCCGAAACGCCCCGAACCCCAGCGCCCGCGCCCGCCGTTCGCAGCGTTCCACCGTCGGGTCGTTCTGAAACTCGGTCGCCGTTGACGGGTTCAGCATCACAAACAGCGCGCGCGGCCCCGCCCCCCAAACCCGCGTCAGCAGATAGCGATAGCGTTCGCAATCCGAATAGACCGCCACACTCGCCGCATCACCCTTCTGGAATAGCCGTTCAATCATGGCGCAGGATCGTCACGACCGTATCGCCATAGCGCCGCTGGTCCAGGTGCTGAAACCCTGCTGGCACCACCGGGCCCACGCTGTCCTCCCACACCACCAGCGCCTCTGGCGCCAGCCACCCGCCCGCCTGCGCCGAGGCCAGCGCCGCCTCTCCCAGCCTGCGGCCATAGGGCGGGTCCAGAAACACCAGATCAAACGCCCCGCTCGCCACGCCCAGTTTTGTCGCATCCCGCCGCAGATAGCTGACGACATCCCCCGCCCGCATCAGATCGATGTTCCGCTTCAGCAAACCCCGCGCCATCGTGCCGTCATCCACCAGAACCGCGCGGGCCGCCCCGCGCGAGATCGCCTCCAACCCCAGCGCCCCAGTGCCCGCAAACAGGTCCAGCACCTGCGCGTCCGTCACCGGGTCGCCGTAGCCGCCGTTGATCAGCAGGTTGAAAATCGACTCGCGCACCCGGTCGGACGTGGGCCGCAGATGCGCGCCTGCATCGCCGTCCCCCACGGGTGCCAGATGCAGCCCCCGTGCCCGCCCGCCGATGATCCTCACTTCAGAAGTGCCTTCAGGTTGGTCGCGGGATCCGCGATTGCCGCCTTGTCCGCCGACCGCCCCATCTCGATCAACCGCTTGCCCACCATGTACGCGCGCGAGTCGTTCATCGCGTCCACTGCCAGAAGCCGGTCGCCCTGATAGTACCAGTAGGATACCGCCTCACCCTCCGGCCCGCGCGTGATGATGTTGTCATAGCCCGTGTTCAGCCCGGCGATCTGCAACTTGCAGTCATACTGATCCGACCAGAACCACGGCAAAGGCACATATTCCTTACCCGCCCCCATGATATTTTCCGCCACAAGTTCCGCCTGATCAATCGCGTTCTGCACCGATTCCAGCCGGATACGCCCCAAGGTATGCGGGAACGACGCGCAATCCCCTGCCGCCCAGATATGGGGGTCCGACGTGCGGCCGTGGCTATCCGTGCGGATGCCATTCTCTGTCACCACACCGGCTGCCTCGGCCAATGCCGTCGCAGGCACGATCCCGACCCCGGCAATCACGAAATCGCAAGGCAATTCGCGCCCGTCGGTCAAGACCGCCGCCGCAACGTGGCCGTCACCCGCCAGCCGCTGCAAGCCTACGCCTTCGATGATCTGGACGCCGTGCCCGGCATGCAAGCTGCGCATGTAGTCCGACGTCTCGGGTGCTGCCACGCGCTGCAAGATCCGCGGGGCCATTTCCACCACGCTGACGTGCAGGCCCAGTTTGGCCGCCACCGCCGCCGCCTCCAGCCCGATGTAGCCCCCGCCGATCACCACCACGCGCCGCCCGTCCAGAAACTCGCCCCGCATCGCATCCACGTCGGCCAGCGTGCGCACCGTGTAGATACCTTCCAGATCCCCCCCGATCGCGGCAGGCAAACGGCGGGGAGTGGAGCCCGTGGTCAACGCCAGATGATCGTAGCCGATCACGTCACCCCCGACCGTCACCGTCTGCGCCGCCCGGTCGATCGCCGTCACCGTCTGGCCCAGCCGCAGGGCGATGCTGTGATCTGCGTAGAAGTCATTGGACCGCAACCACAACCGCTCAGCCTCCATCTCGCCCATCAGATAGCCCTTGGACAGTGGCGGGCGCTGGTAGGGCGGGTGCGGTTCTTCACCAATCAGGGTGATGGCACCCGCATGTCCCGTCTGCCGCAACTTGGCGACCAACGCCGCCCCGGCCTGCCCGGCCCCGATCACCACCACGTCTGACATGCTGCTTTCCTCTGGCCCTGTGCCGGGTGGCAACCTATATCGCAGGGTCAGAGAAACGCAATTCTGCTAAAGGAATGAAAATGGCAATTTCTGTTGGTGCATCACTGCCTGATGCCACGCTGCTGACGATGGGCGCAAACGGGCCGGAATCCGTTTCGCTCCATACCAAGGTCAAGGGCCGCAATGTGGTGATTTTTGGCCTGCCGGGAGCCTACACGGGAACCTGCACCACGTCCCATGTGCCGTCGTTCATCCGCACCCGCGACAGATTCGCCGCCAAGGGCGTGGACGAAATCATCTGCGTCTCGGTCAATGATCCCTTTGTGATGGGTGCCTGGGGCGCATCTACCGGGGCCAGTGCAGCGGGCATTGCCATGCTGGGCGATGTCGATGCCAGTCTGACCAAAGCCATGGGCGTCGACTTTACCGCCTCGCCCGTCGGCCTGATTGACCGCTCCAGACGCTATGCGCTTTACGCCGAAGACGGCGTGGTCAAGGTGCTGCACATGGAAGAAAATCCCGGTGTCTGTGACGCGTCGGGTGGCGAGGCGCTGCTGGACGCGATCTGAGGCGGGTCGGCGCATCAGCCTTGGCAGGCGTCCCTGCTGGGTTCAGACCAGTTGGAAAGTCTGCCAGGGCTGCCGCGCCCATCCGTTGACCCGCGCCGCGCAGGGGCACGATGCGGCATCAGGACGAACCTTTTCGGGCGCCTCGAAAAGCAC
>JAYSSN010000130.1:0-11692 GCA_043720555.1 Rhodobacterales bacterium
GAGGCCGAACGCGACCGGCAGTATGAAGAATTCAAGGACCGCAAAGGCACGATCATCAACGGTCAGGTCAAGCGCGAGGAATATGGCAATATCATCGTCGATATTGGCCGGGGCGAAGCGATTCTGCGCCGGAATGAGAAGATCGGCCGCGAAAGCTATCGCCCGAACGACCGGATCCGGTGCTACATCAAGGACGTGCGCCGCGAAGTGCGGGGGCCGCAGGTTTTTCTGTCGCGGACCGATCCGCAGTTCATGGCCGAATTGTTCAAGATGGAAGTGCCGGAAATCTATGACGGCATCATCGAGATCAAGGCCGTCGCGCGCGATCCGGGCAGCCGGGCAAAGATTGCGGTGATCAGCTATGATAACTCGATTGATCCGGTGGGCGCTTGTGTGGGTATGCGGGGTTCCCGTGTGCAGGCCGTTGTGAACGAGTTGCAGGGCGAAAAGATCGACATCATTCCGTGGAATCAGGATCAGGCGACGTTCCTCGTGAACGCGCTGCAACCTGCCGAAGTGTCCAAGGTTGTGATCGACGAAGAGGCCGGCAAGATCGAGGTCGTGGTGCCCGACGAGCAGCTTTCGCTGGCCATCGGCCGCCGCGGCCAGAACGTGCGGTTGGCCAGCCAGCTGACCGGGCTGGACATCGACATCCTGACCGAGGCCGAAGAAAGCCAGCGCCGTCAGGCCGAATTCGCCGAGCGCACCAAGCTGTTCATGGACACGCTGGACGTGGACGAGATGATGGCCCAGCTGCTGGTGTCCGAAGGGTTCACGAACCTTGAGGAAGTGGCGTATGTCGATATGGACGAATTGCTGTCGATTGACGGCTTCGACGAAGGCACCGCAGGCGAATTGCAGGCCCGCGCGCGCGACTACATCGAAGCGCAGGCCAAGAAAGCACTGGAAGCCGCCCGCGCGATGGGCGTCGAGGACAGCCTGATCAATTTTGAAGGGCTGACGCCGCAAATGCTCGAGGCTTTGGCGAAGGACGGTATCAAGACGCTGGAAGATTTCGCCACCTGTGCAGACTGGGAACTGGCCGGCGGCTGGACCACCGTAAATGGTGCGCGGGTCAAGGACGAAGGCGTACTGGAGAAGTTCGAAGTCAGCCTGGAAGAGGCGCAAAATCTGGTGATGACGGCCCGCGTGATGCTGGGCTGGGTCGATCCGGCCGAACTGGAAAAGATGAACGCCCCGGCAGACGCCGACGAACACGAGGAATCCGAGGCCTGATCGCAGGTCTCGGACACACGCGATGACGCGCGGCGGTCGGGAAAATCTGCGGGAAGACCCCGAGCGCCGGTGCATCGTCACTGGCGAAAGCCAGCCCAAGGCCGGGTTGGTGCGCTTTGTCGTGGGCCCCGACGCACAGATCGTGCCCGACGTGCTGAACCGTCTTCCGGGGCGCGGAATCTATGTCGAGGCGGTGCATGCCTCCATTGACAAGGCGGCCAGGAAGGGGCTGTTCACCCGAGCGGCCAAACAACCGGTGACAGTGCCCGACGGGCTGGCCGATCTGGTGGCGGCACAACTGACGCGGCGGGTGGTCGATCTGATCTCGATGGCACGCAAGGCGGGTGATGCAGTCACCGGGTACGAAAAGGTGAAAGACTGGCTGACAAAGGATAAGGCCGTGGTGCTTATTCAGGCCAGTGACGGTTCGGAACGCGGCAAAACCAAGCTTCGCGCCCCCCGCGATGAAGACAGCCTGATCGGCTGTTTGACCGCCGGGGAATTGGGTTTGGCTTTCGGACGCGAACGTGCGATACACGCCGCGCTTGCGGCTGGTGGACTCACATCGCGTGTTGTAGAGGAAGCGGCAAGGCTCGCAGGTTTGCGCGGGCATAAGGGCGGGACATCCGCCGTGAAGGATACGAAAGACGCATGAGCGATACTGACGGCAAAAAGCCCCTCGGCCTGGGTGGTGGCGCACCGCGTTCTGGACAGGTGAAGCAAAGCTTCAGTCATGGCCGGACAAAAAGCGTGCTGGTCGAGACAAAGCGCAAGCGCGTGGTCGTTCCGACCGCGGTAAAACCTGCGGCCGCTGGGCCAGCGGCTGGGACAGCCCAGCCATACGGTGATCCGTCCAAGCGGCCCGCCGGCATTTCCGACGCGGAAATGGATCGCCGCATGGCGGCTCTGCGTGCGGCCAAGGCGCGCGAGGCCGAAGATGCCATCAAGCGGGCGGAAGACGACCGCATTCGCGAAGAAGACCGCGCCCGTCGCCGCGAAGATATCGAGACGAAGGAGCGCGAAGAGCAGGCCCGCGTCGAAGCTCTGCGCCTCAAAGCCGAAGAAGAGGCGCGCGCCGCCCGTGCCGACGCAGCGGCCAAAGTGCAGGCTGCAGACGCACGCAAGGCCGATGTTCTGGGCACACGCCCACGGTCGGCCACGCCTGCGCCAACGGCCACAGCGGCAAAGCCTGCGCCTGCGGCGGCCACCACTCCTGGTGAAGATCCGCGCGGCCCCGCGTCGGCCAAGCCGGGTCTTGCCCCGCGCAAGACCGAACGCGAACGTGATGCGGAACGCGACCGTGGTGCCAAGCGCACTGCGGCCGGTGATGACGCGCGTCGCGCAGGCAAGCTGACGCTGAATGACGCGCTGGCCGGTGAAGGCGGGCGTCAGCGCAGCCTTGCCGCGATGAAGCGCAAGCAGGAAAAGGCCCGTGCCAAGGCGCTGGGTCTGGGCCAGAAGGCCGAAAAGCAGGTGCGCGATGTGCAACTGCCCGAAACCATCGTGGTATCGGAACTGGCGAACCGCATGGCGGAACGCGCGGCGGATGTGGTCAAAAGCCTGATGAAAATGGGCATGATGGTCACGATGAACCAGACTATCGACGCCGACACAGCCGAACTGGTGATCGAGGAATTCGGCCACAAGACGGTGCGCGTGTCCGATGCTGACGTGGAACAGGTGATCGACACGGTCGTGGACAAAGACACCGATCTGATGCCGCGTCCGCCGATCGTGACGATCATGGGCCACGTTGACCATGGCAAGACCAGCCTGCTGGACGCAATTCGCCACGCCAACGTGGTGTCGGGCGAAGCAGGCGGGATCACCCAGCACATCGGCGCTTATCAGGTGAAAGCCGATAATGGTGCGCTGCTGACATTCCTTGATACCCCCGGTCACGCGGCGTTCACGTCGATGCGGTCACGCGGGGCGCAGGTTACCGATATCGTGGTGCTGGTGGTTGCGGCGGATGACGCCGTGATGCCCCAGACGATCGAGGCGATCGCCCATGCGAAAGCGGCGAAAGTGCCGATGATCGTGGCGATCAACAAGATCGACAAGCATGACGCGAACCCCACCAAGGTGCGCACCGACCTGTTGCAGCACGAAGTCGTGGTCGAGGCGATGTCAGGCGACGTGCAGGATGTCGAAGTGTCGGCCAAGACCGGCCAGGGCCTGGATACGTTGCTCGAGGCGATCGCCTTGCAGGCCGAAATTCTGGAACTGCGCGCCAACCCGTCGCGGGCGGCGTCCGGTGCCGTGATCGAGGCCAAGCTTGACGTTGGCCGTGGCCCGGTGGCGACGGTTCTGGTGCGGAACGGCACGCTGCGCAAAGGCGATATCTTTGTCGTCGGCGAACAGTGGGGCAAAGTCCGCGCGCTGGTCAACGACAAGGGCGAGCGTGTGGATGAGGCCGGACCTTCGGTTCCGGTCGAGGTGCTGGGTCTGTCGGGTACGCCGTCTGCGGGCGATACGCTGAACGTGGTGGAAACCGAGGCGCAGGCGCGCGAAATCGCATCGTACCGCGAAAAGACCACCAAGGACAAACGCGCCGCCGTGGGTGCTGCGACCACGCTGGAGCAGCTGATGGCCAAGGCCAAGGCAGATGCCGATGTGGCCGAACTGCCTGTGCTGGTGAAGGCCGACGTGCAGGGCTCTGCCGAGGCGATCGTGCAGGCGCTGGAAAAAGTCGGCAACGACGAAGTGCGCGTGCGCGTGCTGCATTCCGGTGTGGGCGCAATCACCGACAGCGATGTCAGTCTGGCCGAGGCTTCGGGCGCGCCCGTCATCGGCTTTAACGTGCGGGCCAACGCGTCCGCCCGCCAGTCGGCCAACCAGAAGGGGGTCGAGATCCGCTATTACTCGATCATCTATGATCTGGTGGACGACATCAAAGCGGCCGCGTCAGGGCTGCTCAAGGCCGAAGTGCGCGAAACGTTTATCGGTTATGCGCAGATCAAAGAGGTGTTCAAGGTTACGGGCATCGGCCAGGTTGCAGGCTGTATCGTCACAGAAGGCATCGCGCGCCGTTCGGCCGGCGTGCGCCTGCTGCGGGACAACGTGGTCATCCACGAAGGCACGCTGAAGACGCTGAAACGCTTCAAGGACGAAGTGAAAGAAGTGCAGTCCGGTCAGGAATGCGGCATGGCATTCGAGCGGTATGAAGATATCCGTCAGGGTGACGTGATCGAAATCTTTGAACGCGAAGAAGTGCAGCGCACGCTGGCATGATTGCGCTGAACCTGAAAAAGCCGGGCCTCGTGCCCGGCTTTTTGGTTTTCGACTTTTGGTTCAGCTCAGGCGCTTGTGCGTGACCGGATATCCCACAAAGGTCTTTTCGTCGACCTTCACGATGATCTTTCCATCCGCAAGCTGCCCGACGAGCAGCCCCTGAACTGAAACACAACTTCCAACGGTGATCGTTCGCAGCATTGTCGCATTCCCCCGAATAACGATACTGTGAGGATACCCGAGCTTTTCCAAATTGCCATAACATTCTGACTGCGCTCATCAATTTTTAGTTGTATTTTTATCCTGCAACTCATCTTTTGGGAATGCGCGTGCCGGACCGCCGTCACAAGACGATATCGAACTTGCGGAAAACCACGTTTCACTTTGATTACAAATGGTAATTCCGGAATTCCTCGGCTGGCGACTGGCGCGGGAAACGTCGGTACCGGCCTACAGCCAGTCACGCAAAATCGGGATCAGTGGCAGATCGGCGGGCGGCATCGGATAATCCCGCAGCGCCCCAGCCCGCACCCAGGCCAGATTCTGCCCCTCGCGCCCGTGCGGGGTGCCTTGCCAGCGGCGGCAGGCAAACAGCGGCATCAGCAAGTGAAAATCGGGATAGCTGTGGCTGGCAAAGGTCAGCGGTGCAAGGCAACTGGACCAGGTATCAATCCCCAGCTCTTCATGCAGTTCGCGGATCAGGGCGGCTTCCGGCGTCTCGCCCGGCTCTACCTTGCCACCCGGAAATTCCCACAACCCCGCCAGCGTTTTCCCTTCGGGGCGTTGGGCCAGCAGCACCCTGCCATCGACGTCGATCAGGGCGACCGCCGAAACGAGGATGACCTTCACGAACGATAGTCCGCGTTGATCTCGATATAGCGGTTGGTCAGATCGCAGGTCCACATCGTGCGCGACGCCGTGCCAAGCCCAAGGTCCACCGCAATGACCAGTTCGTTGCCCCGCATGTAGGCCGCGGCGGCGTCTTCGTCATACGACGGCGACCGCCAGCCGCTTTCGGCCAGCACAAGGTCACCCAGTTTGATTGTCAGCCGGTCACGCTCGGCCATCGCGCCGGACTTGCCCACCGCCATCACGATGCGGCCCCAGTTCGGGTCTTGCCCGGCGATTGCGGTCTTGACCAAAGGCGAATTGGCAATCGCCAGCGCCACCTTGTTCGCATCCTCAGCCGAGGCAGCCCCCGTCACGCGGACCTCGACAAACTTTGTGGCCCCTTCGCCGTCGCGCACGACCTGATGGGCAAGGTCCATCATGACGCCGCGCAGCGCCGCCTCAAACGCCTTGGCCACAGCGCCGGTCACCGGGGCGGCTGGCGACTGCCCGGTCGCACAGGCGATCAGCGCGTCCGAGGTCGAGGTATCGCTGTCCACCGTGATCGCGTTGAACGTGTCGCCCACATTGCGCGCGACCATGCGTTGCAGCGCCGCTGCGGGGATTTTCGCATCGGTGAAGATGTAGACCAGCATCGTCGCCATATCCGGCGCGATCATGCCTGATCCCTTGGCGATGCCTGCGATCCGGATCGGCCCGCCGTTGCCCGGCACGGTGGCCGCAGCGCCCTTGGGGAAGGTATCGGTGGTCATGATGGCTTGTGCGGCCATGTGGATGCCGTCTTCGGCCAATGCCGTCACCAGATCCGGCACCACTGCGGTGATGCGCTCATGGGGCAACGGCTCGCCGATGACCCCGGTCGAGGATGAAAACACGCGGGTTTCCGGCAGGCCAAGCGCCGTGGCAACGGACCGGCACACCTCGGCCACCGCAATGTCGCCCACCGCCCCGGTAAAGGCGTTGGAGTTGCCAGAGTTCACCACGATCGCGGCCCCTGCCCCGGTCGGCACCTTGGTGGCGAGCTTCGTCTGGCAATCACGCACGCAACCCGCGCGGGTGGACGATGTTGTGAACACCCCCGCAATCGTCGTGCCGGGCACCAGATGCACCAGCATCACGTCACGGCGGTTCTTGTAGCGCACGCCCGCCTCGACGGCGGCAAACGAGGCGCCCGCGATGCGCGGCAAGGTGGGAAACCCCGCCTTGGGGGCGAGCGGCGAGACGGGTTTTGCGGGTTTTGACGCCGCAACCGGGGTTGCCAGCGCCCTGAGCTTCGCCTTCAGCGCCTTGGCCTTGGCCTTCCAATCCGTCTTGCCCATCCCGGTCCCCCTTATTTGTCCAGCAAAGTGCTATCGCGCAGGATGGCGGGGTCAATCCCCTCGGCGGTCTTTGTCACAGCCGCACCGGCGGTCAGGGTGGCCACATGCGCCTCGATTGCAGCGGTTTCCACCCCGGCGGCCAGCTCTTCGCGCAGATCGTCAATTGTGGGCTGGGCTGCCACACGGGTTTCCTTGACCAGAATCAGATGCCAGCCGAAATCGGTTTTCACCGGACCCGCGACCTTGCCGACTTCGGCGGCAAGAACCGCATCCTCGAACGGTTTCACCATCATGCCGACGCCGAACCAGCCCAGATCACCACCCGCCGCCGCCGCCCCGTCGGTCGAGTTCGCCTTGGCGACTTCACCAAAGTCTGCACCGGCCTCGATTTCTGCCTTCAGGGCGATGGATTTTTCTTCGTTGTCCACAAGGATATGGGCCGCGTTGTACTCGGTCTGCGGGGCTGCATCCGCAAAGCGCGCGTCATAGGCCGCCTGAACAGCCTCGTCCGTCACAGCGGTATCGACAACACTTTGCAAGGCCACGCCCGACAGATGCTGGCGCTTGGTATTTTCGACGATCAGCGCGTCACGCTTTGACACCTGCACCAGCGATTGCTCCAGTGCCGTCTGCTGCACAAGCTGATCCAGAATGCCGTTGAACAGCACGTCATCCGGCAGGGTCTGGTACTGTTCGGGCAAGGTTTCGCGCACGGCGATCATATGACCAAGGGTGATATCTGTGCCGTTCACACTTGCGACGACGGTATCAACCGTGGGCGGTGTCGTGGCGTCCTGCGCCATGACCGGCACAGCGACGCTCAGCAGCATCCCTGCCACAAATCCAAAATGTTTCGACATCTCACAGGCTCCTGATCGGGCCGCACAGCCGCGCGGCGTTGACTATCCCCGGCCTGTCCCCTACATCGCGTCAGTCGCGTGCGACGGGGTCGGTCGGCCTTCTGGGCCCTTCTATGGAAGGCAGTCAGGGCGGGCAAGAGCACTGCCTCACACGATGATGTCAGGAACGACCAGGCTGGAGTGAACATGCTGGGTTTCGGTGCGCTTGCGCGAAAGGTCTTTGGTACGCCGAATGACCGTAGGGTTAAATCGGTTCGCCCGCTGGTCGCACAGATCAACGCGCTTGAGCCGGAGTATGCGGCCCTGTCCGATGACGGGATCAAGGCAAAAACGCTGGCTTTGGCCGAGCGGGCAAGGAATGGCGAAAGTCTGGAAGATCTGCTGCCCGAAGCATTTGCCAACTGCCGCGAAGGCGCGCGCCGTGCGCTTGGCCTGCGGGCGTTTGATACGCAGCTGATGGGTGGGATTTTCCTCCATCAGGGCAATATCAGCGAAATGAAAACCGGCGAGGGCAAAACCCTTGTCGCCACCTTGCCTGCCTACCTGAACGCGTTGGCGGGCAAGGGCGTGCATATCGTGACGGTCAACGACTATCTGGCCAAGCGTGATGCGGATTGGATGGGCAAGGTCTATGCGCAACTCGGCATGACCACGGGCGTGGTCTACCCCTATCAGGGCGAGGCGGACAAGCGCGCGGCCTACAAGTGCGACATCACCTATGCCACGAACAATGAGCTGGGATTCGACTATCTGCGCGACAACATGAAGGGCAGCAAAGAAGACATGGCCCAGCGTGGCCATTTCTTTGCCATCGTCGACGAGGTGGACAGCATCCTTGTGGACGAGGCGCGCACGCCGCTTATCATCTCTGGCCCATCCCAGGACCGGTCGGATCTTTACACCAAGGTCAATGCGCTGATCCCCGATCTTGTGCCGGAACACTACACGCTGGACGAAAAGACCCGGAACGTCACGTTCACCGATGAAGGCAACGATTTCATCGAACAACGCCTGTCTGCGGCCGGGCTGTTGCCGGATGGCCAGTCGCTCTATGATCCGGAAAGCACCACGTTGGTGCATCACGTGACGCAGGCACTGCGGGCGCACAAGCTGTTCAACAAGGACCAGCAGTATATCGTACGCGAAAACGAGGTGATGCTGATCGACGAATTCACCGGCCGCATGATGCGCGGACGGCGGTTGTCGGACGGTCTGCATCAGGCGATCGAGGCGAAAGAGGGTGTGAAGATTCAGCCGGAAAACGTCACTCTGGCCTCTGTGACATTCCAGAACTACTTCCGTCTGTATGAAAAACTGTCAGGCATGACCGGAACCGCCGTGACCGAGGCGGAAGAGTTCGCCGAAATCTATGGCCTTGGCGTCGTTGAAGTGCCGACCAACCGCGATATCCAGCGCAAGGATGAGCACGATCAGGTTTTCCGCACCGCGCGTGAAAAATACGATGGCGTGGTGAAAGCGATCAAAGAAGCGCACGCCTTGGGCCAACCGATGCTGGTTGGTACGACATCCATTGAAAAGTCCGAATTTCTGTCAGGACTGCTGCAGGCCGAAGGCATCACCCATAACGTCCTGAATGCCCGCCAGCACGAACAGGAAGCCCAGATCATCGCCGATGCGGGCAAGCTGAACGCCGTGACGATCGCCACCAACATGGCAGGGCGCGGCACCGACATCCAGCTGGGCGGCAACGTCGAGATGATCGTTCTGCAGGCACTGGCCGTCGACCCCGAAGCGCATCCCGATGAAATCCGCGCGCGGATCGAGGCGGAACATGCCGACGAAAAGGCGGCCGTGATCGCGGCCGGCGGGCTGTTCGTGCTGGGTACCGAGCGGCACGAATCCCGCCGTATCGACAACCAGTTGCGTGGCCGGTCGGGCCGTCAGGGCGATCCGGGGCGGTCAGCGTTCTTCCTGTCGCTGGAAGACGATCTGATGCGCATTTTCGGATCGGACCGGCTGGATAGCGTGCTGTCGAAACTGGGGATGAAAGAAGGCGAAAGCATCGTTCATCCGTGGGTCAACAAAAGTCTCGAACGCGCGCAGGCCAAGGTCGAGGGGCGCAACTTCGACATCCGCAAGCAGTTGCTGAAATACGACGACGTCATGAACGACCAGCGCAAAGCGATTTTTGGTCAGCGGCTGGAGATCATGGAAGCCGAAGACGTGAACGAGATTGCCGAAGACATGCGCCATGGCGTGGTCGGCGATCTGGTCGATGCCTATATGCCCCCGCGCAGCTATGCGGATGCCTGGGATGCACCGGGGCTGTATGCCGCATGCATCGAAAAGCTGGGGCTTGACCTGCCGATTATCGCCTGGGCCGCCGAAGAAGGCGTCGACCATGACGCAATGCGCGAACGCATTGCCGAGGCGAGCGACAAGTTGATGGCGGAAAAGACGGCGGCCTTTGGTGAAGAAACCATGCGGTCCATCGAAAAGCAGCTGCTTTTGCAAACAATTGATGGCAAATGGCGCGAACATCTGCTGCGCCTGGAACATCTGCGGGCGGTTGTGGGGTTCCGCGGCTATGCGCAGCGCGATCCGCTGAACGAATACAAGACCGAAGGCTTTCATCTGTTTGAAAACATGCTCAACAGTCTGCGTCAGGACGTGACGCAAAAGCTGGCGCAAGTGCGGCCAATCACGCCGGAAGAACAGCAGGCAATGCTGGCGAAACTCGCGGCACAGCAGGCTCCGGCCCAGCCGGTACTCACGGAAGCCCCGCCGGAACCAGAACCCGCAGTTACCGCAGCGGTTGCCCCGGCCGCAAATTCGCGAATCGCCGGGTTTGATGAATCGGATGCTGCCACTTGGGGAAATCCGGCCCGAAACGATCCATGTCCGTGTGGTTCGGGCGAAAAGTTCAAGCATTGCCACGGCAAGCTGATCTGATTGCGGCGGAAAGGCGGCGGAACAGGCCATGTTCGGCCATGTTCGCAGGAAACATTCCCTTGTTTGGACACGGGATTGCCCCTTTGGCGCGTTAAATCCGATGAAACACCTGTCGTGTGGAGTCGGAAATGGATCGCAAACGTCAACTGGCCCTCGTGTTCGCCACAATCGGCGTCGCACTTGGTGCGGGGCATATCGTGCAGAGCAGCGCGGGCGGCGCCCAGCAGGCGGCTGCGGCAGAGGCCCCGACCACAACCGGCACCGGCACGGCTGCCCCCGAATCTGCGGCGCCCACCACGCTGGCGAACGCGGTACCAGCGCCGCCGACCGATATCCTTCTGGCGGAACTGTCGCCTTCACTCGCCGAAGCACGTCCCGGCCAGTCCGCGCCCGTCAGCGACATGGTCATCGGTACCGGGGCCCCACTCGTTGCGGTAACAGCGGGCGCGGCACCCGACCCGGCGCTGATCGGCCCGACCCCGTCACAGCAACCGACCGAGCCTGCGACAACCCAGGCTGACGCAGCCACGCAGAACGGCACCACGCCAGTGACAACACTGCCCCCTGCCACCATCGTGGCTGCGGATGCCTGCGCCGTGACGATGAAACTGGTTGCCGCACCGCAAGCGATGATCGGGATCAGCCTGAAGGCACCGTGCGCACCGGACACACGCGTTGTGCTGGGCCATTCTGGCCTTGTGATCACCGGCAGAACCGACTCGTATGGTGCGCTTTTCCTGTCGATCCCCGCGCTCGCGGCGGATGCCACGGTGACTGCGCGCGTTCCGGGTACCACCGAAATGCGCCAGGATGTGCTTGTGCCGACGATGGCACGACTGCGTCGCGTGGGGGTGCAGTGGCAGGGCGCCGACGCGTTCCAGCTGCATGCCTTTGAAAATGGTGCCGGGTACGGTGACGTCGGCCATATTTCGGCGGCCTCGCCGCAAACACCGCTGACCGGGCTTCCGTCTGCGGGTGGGTATATCACGCTGCTTGGCGACGCCAAAGTTGCCCTGCCGTTGATGGCCGAAATCTATACTTTTCCCGCTGGTGCTGCCACGGACCCCGACGTGGCAATCGAAGCGGCCGTCACCGCGCAAACCTGTGGTCGTGAGCTGATGGGTGAAACAATCATGACGCTTGCCGGGGCGGCTTACGTGACCGAGCTGACGCTCGCGATGCCCGATTGTGATGGTGTCGGCGACATTCTGCTGTTGAAGAATCTTTTGCCAGACCTGACACTGGCTGCTGCCGAATAAGGTTTAGCAGAGGTTTCATGGG
>JAYSSN010000131.1:0-4329 GCA_043720555.1 Rhodobacterales bacterium
CGGAACCGTCGTCCGCCTTATGGAAATTGACAAGTCGCCGCACGGCATAGTGGGTCTTGCGTCCGACGGAATAATACATCCGGGCAAGAATTTCACCGATCAGCCCCAGACTGAGCAACTGTATGCCCGCGAGTCCCGCGACGACAGACAGCATCAGGAACGGGTTACCGGTCAGGTCCACACCGCCGAATATCTTCATGCCGACCAGAAGCAGGAAGGACAGGAACGCAAGTGCGAAAGACAGCAACCCCAGACCACCGAACACACGCATTGGATGCGCGGCATAGTCGAGCAGGTACTTGACCGTCAACAAGTCCAGAAGAACGACCACAGTTCGTCCGATTCCGTATTTCGTGACCCCGGCAGTTCGGGGACGATGATGCGTTTCAATTTCAAAGCAACGCGCCCCGCGCTGATAGAGCAGGATAGGAATGAAGCGGTGCATATCACCGTAAAGATCGACCTCTGCCAGAATGTTGCGCCGCATCGCCTTGAGCGTGCAGCCCAGATCATGAATCGGGAAACGGGTCGTCCGCGATATGATCCAGTTGGCAATGCGCGATGGCAGTTTGCGGCTGAGTGCGGCGTCCTGCCGGTGCACCCTCCAGCCGTGAACAAGATCATATCCATCTTCCAGCTTGGCGATCATCGGACCCATGTCAGCGGGGTCGTTCTGCAGATCGCCGTCAATGGTCACAACAACGTCCATCAAGGCATTGTCGATACCCGCCTTCATCGCAGCTGTCTGGCCATAATTGCGGCGAAAGACAATCAGCTTGACCCGCAGATCAGCGGCGGCCAGCGCCTCGATCGCGCGTACGCTTCCGTCTGTTGATCCGTCATCAACAAGGATGATTTCGTAGGGTTTGCCGATTGCCGTCAGCGCGGCCGTCAATTCCGCATACAGTCGGTCGATGTTGCCGATCTCATTGAAGATCGGAACCACGACGGACAACCCCTGCACCCTGTCAAACACTGTCAAAGCGGTGTTCGCCACATCAGATGGAACCGCAACGTTGAATGGCATTCGCTGTCTTGGACCCCGTTTTGCGCAGGTGTGCGCCGGAAAAAATCTGACCCTGCCATGTCGCTTGCAAATCACGATAGCTGGAATGACCGCGCAGATCGACAAGAATTTACCGTCCCACCCGGCGCGTTGTTTTCCTGCCGGGCGCGGTGGTGCGGATGATCAGGGTGGACCGCGTCCTGGCTACGGAGCCGTTTTTGTCTGGCATGCGCCATGTCGGTGGTTTTTAGGTAAATGCGTGAGACAGGGGCCTGGATCGGATTGCCCGGTATTGCCGCTCCGGTTTACCGCGCGAGTTTGCGCCGCAGACATTACCGGGCCTCTGCGATCAGGCCGTGGATGATGGCGCGTGGTTCGGCCGTGACAGCATAGATCAGGGCCAGCCGCAGCAGTGCGGCGCGACGCCAGACGGAAATCCGGGCGAGTGGCAGGCGCGGCAGGCAGCGGTCCATCGCTGTGCAGAATGCGCCCCGCGCCAGCCCGTCCCGCAGCCCGGCCAGAAAGAGATGCGCCTGCAGATTACCCACATCCATCGCCGGATCACCCCGGCGCAGCGTGTCAAAGTCCAGAAAGCCCGCCAACGTCTGATCCAGCAGGATCTGACCTTCGTGCAGGTCGCGGTGGCAGGGCACCGGCGGCAAGGGGCGCAGCGCCGCCATGTCGGCGTGAAGCCGGGCCAGCGGTTCGGCCACCAGTGTCGCAAGGTGGGGAAACACCGCCTGTACCCGGCCGATCCAGCCATTCAGGACCGCCAGTTCGTCCTGGGCCGTGTGCAGGGGGGCATCGATGGGCAGGATTTGCAGCGCGTGCAGCGCCTCCATCACGGCTTGCGCCGCGCGAAATCCGTCCAGCCCGCGAAACACTGGCGGGACGCCGGGCAACCGCGCAAACAGAGCGAGGCCGAGCGGTGCATCAAATGCCAGTGGACGCGGCACAGCAAGGCCCGGTGCGCCCGCCAACGCCTGCCACAGCGCAAGATGCTGCGCATAACCCGCAGCACCCGACCCCGATGTCACGGGACGCAGCCGCGCGTAGTACACACCCTGGGCACCGCTGATGCGCAGCACCGCCCGCTTGCCCAACCTGTGCGCCACCAGTTCAACGCGGGCGTCAGCCGCACAGCCCAGACGGGGCAGCTGATCGCGCGCAAAAGCGGCGTCATGCAGCAGGCGCAGGCCCGGCAGCCTTGCGTCAAAGCCGGGTCGGCGCAGCACGAGGCCATGCGCGAGGTCGGATGTGATCGCCGTGCCATGAGGCGTCCCCTGCCCGCGTCTTGGTTTGGCCAACCGGTCGGCCTCGGCTTGGGCCACATCGGATGCCTGCGTGCCCACCCATTCCCCGATCAACACCTCGGTCACATCACCGTTGGCAAACGCGCGGATCTGGACCTGCACAGGCTTGGCGCCGGGAAAGTGCATCCGTTCGACGCGCAATCCGACCTTTCCCTGCAGGGACAACAGCGGCTGTGCTGCTGCGGGGGTCGGGCCCTGGTCGATCAGCCGCCGCAGAACGTCGGGCGAAGGCTGTTCGCAAAGCGTGGGGGATAGCGGGGTCATGCACGACGCTCCCGGGCGTGAGGGTTGAACACGGGTGAGAACTGACCGTCTTTCAGCCGCACCACCCGGTCGGCCAGTGTCAGTGACAGCGCGTCATGCGCAATCAGAAGTGTGGTGCGCCCTGCCGCAACTAGCTTCAGCGCCCCAACCAGTTCGCGGGCGGTGTTGGCATCAAGGCCGCTGAGCGGTTCGTCCAGTATCAGGATCGGCGCGTCACGCAGAAGCGCGCGGGCGATGGCGATCCGCTGACGCTGGCCGCCCGACAGCGTCTCGCCGCGTTCGCCCACAACGGTGTCATAGCCATCGGGCAACCGCCGGATGAACCCATCCGCGCCGGATGCGACGGCTGCTGCCAGAATGTCATCCTCGGACGCGTCCAGCCGCCCATAGGCGATGTTGTCGCGGATCGAGGTGGCAAACAGAACAGACTCCTGCAACACGACGGCAATCTGGTCACGCAGGCTGCTGATCGCGATGTCGCGGGCATCATGGCCGTCAAAGGTTACCCGTCCCGCTTGCGGATCATAAAACCGCATCATCAGCTTTGCGACCGACGACTTGCCGGCACCGCTTGCCCCGACCAGCGCGACCGTCACGCCCGGGGCCAGGTGCAGGCTGGCGTCAGTCAGGACCGGAGCGCTGTCGGGGTAGGCAAAAGTAATGCCCTCCAGCGCGATATGGCCAACGAACTCGTGGTCCGTGGTCACACCCGGCGGATCGGTCACATCGGGCTGGATATCGAGGATTTCCAACAGCCGCTCGCCACTTGCCGTGGCTTTTGCGATGCGCGTTGTCATTGCGCTCATCTTGCGGATCGGTTTGTAAAGCGTGGTCAGATACGCCGTAAAGACCAACAGATCGCCGGGACTGACAGCGCCACTGCGCACGCGGCTCACGCCGTACCACATCACGATGCAGGTGCCGACGGCCAGCATCACCTGCACCAGCCGGTCCATTTGCGCGCCCATGCGGGTGGATTGCACACCCGCCTCGGCCGAAGAGGTGTTCTGCCGCGAGAACCGCTCTTCCTCATAGGCCTCGCGGGCGAACCCCTTGACCACACTGATGGCCGAGATGCCTTCGGTCATGACCACGGCGATCTGGCCTTCCTTGCGACGCTGACGGCGGGCGGCATCCTTGATGCGCCCGCTGTAGAACCGGGTCACCCAGATCAGCCCCGGCAGCACGGTCAGCGCGGCCAGCGTCAGCCGCCAGTCCATCAAGAGCATGATGCCAACGGTACCGACCATCACCACCGTGCGGGCCGCAAAGAACACGGCGGCATCAATCAGAAGGTCGCGCATCATCCGGACATCGCCCGTCAGACGCGAAATGATTTCGGCGCTCGACGCCGTGTCATGGAACGAATGCGAAAGGCGCTGGATGTGACGATACAGATCCAGCCGGATATCGGCGACCACCTTCTGCCCCACGGCCGCGATCATGGTGGACTGGACATACGACATGGCACCGCCAATTACCGCAACCCCCAGAATGGCCAGTGCGGCGGCGGCCAGCAGACCGTCGCCCGCGCCAAACCACGCCAGCATCCGTGACATCACGGCATCCGGTTTTGTCTGCGGGATCAACAGACCGTCGAACACCACTTTCATCGGCCAGGGTCGGATGATTTCGGCCAGCGCAACTGCAAACATCGCGAGCGAGCCGAGGATCAGCTTGCGCCGGTGCGGGCGGGCATGGGGCCCCATGCGGCGGAACATCCGCCACAGCGCGCGGGGCTCGACC
>JAYSSN010000132.1:0-4328 GCA_043720555.1 Rhodobacterales bacterium
ACGCGCGAAGCGGGTGTGCGGAACCTGGAACGCGAGATTGCCAAGCTGGCCCGCAAGGCGGTGACAGAGATCGTGAAGAAAAAGACCAAAGTGGTGGAAGTGACCGAGGACAAACTGGAAGGTTTCCTTGGCGTGAAACGCTTCCGCTATGGCCTGGCAGAACTGGAGGACCAGGTTGGCGTCGTGACCGGGCTTGCCTGGACATCGGTCGGCGGCGAGTTGCTGCAGATCGAGGCGCTGCGCCTGCCGGGCAAGGGCCGGATGAAGACGACCGGCAAGTTGGGCGATGTGATGAAGGAATCCATCGAGGCGGCCAGCAGCTTTGTACGTTCCATCAGCCCGGAAATCGGATTCAAGCCGCCGAAGTTTGAAACGGTCGATATCCACGTCCACGTGCCCGAAGGTGCAACGCCCAAGGACGGGCCGAGTGCCGGTGTCGCCATGGTGACCTCTATCGTGTCGGTGTTGACGGGCATTCCGGTGCGCCGAGATGTGGCGATGACCGGTGAGGTGACGCTGCGCGGCAACGTGCTGCCCATCGGCGGTTTGAAGGAAAAGTTGCTGGCCGCACTGCGGGGGGGTATCACGACCGTGCTGATCCCGCAGGAAAACGCCAAGGACCTGATCGAAATCCCGGACAACGTGAAGCAGGGGCTGACGATCATCCCGGTCAGCCATGTGCGCGAAGTGCTGAAGACCGCGCTGGTCCGCACGCCTGAACCGGTCGAATGGGACGAGGCCGCCGAAGAGGCCGCCGCCGCCGCCCGCAAGGCCGCAGCCGAGGCCGCAGGGCATGGTCAGACTGCGCACTGAACCGGATTGAAATGGCAAAAAGGCGCGCCGTCCGGCGCGCCTTTTTCATGGCCGGGGCCTGCAAATTCCTGGAAGTCACAGATGTCGGTCCAATATGTGCAACCCATGCTGGATTTAGTAGCAATGTTTCGAACCTGTGGATAATCTGGCCATCGAGGCACAACAACAGGGGCCAACGCGATGACTGAACATACACCAGCGAAAAAGGCGGCGAGCGCCACCAGAACAGGGCCATCCGCTGCGCCGGACGCCAAGGCGGGGCAAAAGCCCGCCGCGAAAAAACCAACGGCATCGACGGCGAATTCGGCGTCACAGGACGCGGCAGGGGCACCCGTGGCCAAGGGCGCCGCGCTGAAGATGAAAGATCTGGTGGAGCGCGTCATCAAGATCTCGGGCGCAAAAAAGAAGGGCGTGAAAGAGATTGTCGAAGCGACACTGGCCGCACTCGGTGATGCGCTGGCCAAGGGCGAGGCGATCAACCTGCCGGGCTTTGGCCGCGCCAAAGTGGCCCATGCCGAGGACAAGGGCGCTGGCAAACCGATGACGATCAAGATGAAATCGCAGCCCGCAGGGGCCGCGAAGAAGCCGCGGAAAGAGCCTCTTGCAGACCCGGTTGAGTGAGGGTAAACCCCCGCGCAACGGGAGATTAGCTCAGTGGTAGAGCGCTTCGTTCACATCGAAGATGTCAGGGGTTCAAATCCCTTATCTCCCACCATCACTCAAGCGCAGCCTCAGGGCTGCGTTTTGCATTTGGGCTTGCGCACGCCCGCGCACATCGGTAATCCCGCGTCCATGGGTTGTTAGCTCAGTTGGTAGAGCGTCTCGTTTACACCGAGAATGTCGGCGGTTCGAGCCCGTCACGACCCACCATTTCCTGCACACGCGCTCTGCGCTGATGCGCGATGTCAAAGCCCGCCGATCCCCTTATATTCAGCCCACCCCAGATGGAGGCTGAATGATGAGCTGGAACCCAGCGCTTGACCCCGACATCCCGCTTGGCGATGCGATCGACGCCATCGAAACCATCATCGTACCCCGCACCCGCGATCTGGGCGGGTTCGAGGTGCGCCGCGCCTTGCCGTCGGTCGCGCGCCAGATGGTCGGCCCTTTCATCTTTTTCGATCAGTTCGGCCCGGCGGAGTTTCTGACAGGGCAGGGCATAGATGTACGCCCGCATCCGCATATCGGCCTTGGCACGGTCACATACCTGCTGCGCGGGCGTATCCATCACCGTGATAGCATCGGCACGGACAGCTGGGTTGAACCCGGCGCGGTGAACTGGATGCTGGCGGGGCAAGGGATCACCCATTCCGAACGGCAGGACGGGCCGGGGCGCGAAAAGCCGCACAGCCTGTTTGGTCTGCAAACCTGGCTTGCCCTGCCGCAAGCGCACGAGGATGACGCCGCCGCCTTCGTCCACGCCCCTGCTGAAAGCCTGCCGCTGCTGGAGGGCGAGGGGAAAGAGGTGCGCCTGATCCTCGGCACGGCTTATGGGGCTGCAGCCCCGATCAAGCTGCCGTTCGATGTGTTTTACGCCGATGCGACGCTTCAGGCGGGGGCCGCGATCCCGCTGCCCGATGACCACGAAGATCGCGGTGTGTTCATCCTGCAGGGTGCGGTCACGGTGGGCGGGCAGACCTTCCCAGCCGGACAGATGCTGGTGTTCCGCCCCGGCGACCGCATATCGCTGCGGGCGGGGGATGCGGGCGCGCGGCTGATGTTGCTGGGCGGGGCCACGATGGACGGTCCGCGCCACATCTGGTGGAACTTCGTCGCCTCCAGCAAGGATCGGATTGATGCGGCCAAAGAGGCGTGGCGCGCGGGCGACTGGGCGCATGGCCGCTTTCGTCTGCCGCCGGGCGATGACGCGGAACATATTCCCGCGCCGGACACCTGATTACTCGGCGGCCTGCGCTGCCTCGGCCAGCCGGTCGTCGGCCTGCCAGCCAGCCAGCACATCCAGCGCGAGCTTGCGCAGGGCGGCATCCGTCGCGGCATCGTCATGGGCGGGTGCGGACTTGATCCACTGGCGCAGGCGGAACGGTTTGCGCGCAAGGATGATCGCGGCCAGCGCCTCGGGCAGCAGCCCGGCCGCCGCACAGGCCCGGCCCCAGGCCACCGCCAGAGATGGACGATTGCCCGTATCCACGCACCACGCGGTTTCAAACAGCGTCATGATGTAGTCGAGTACGGGCTCTTTCATGTGGCGGCGGTCGGCCTTGTAGGGCAACTGGAACACATCGGCGACCAGCTCATACGACGGCCAGTAGTGCAGAACACCGTCACCCGCGTTTTCGCGCACCACCTCATCGATCGCCACCCGCAGCACGGCCTTGGACACCGCGTTTGACGTCAGGCACGAATTGTCCCGGAAGGTGGCAATCAGCGGGATGGGCGACAGCGTGAACAGGATCTTTGCATCCGGGCGGTGTTTACGGATCAGCGCATGGATGGCGCGCAGATTGTCCTTGTTTTCGTCCACCGTGGAGACGCGGAATTTGTGACGTGCGGGATCGTAGGCATCTTTCGGGATGGTGCGCCAAAAGACGTTGCCGGTGGGTTCGTCATACCAGACCTCGGACAGGCCGAAGGTCAGGATGAAGACATCCGTGGCATCGAAGATGCGCCTCGTTTCGGCCTGGATTGCAGGGTCATAGCCATAATCCTCGGCGTTGTAGCCATGCCAGAGGGCGCCCTCGAACGTCTTGTTTTCCCACGCCCATTCAAATTGCTGGCGGATCACGAACGAATTCACCATGCCCTCGCCGCAGGTGACGACATAGGCGTTCTTGGCGGCCTCGTCCTTGTTCAGCACACGAAAGTTCCGCTTGGATAACCAGTTCGAGATATTGGCGGCAAAGCACGATCCAAACGCCGTGATCTGTGTATCGGGCCTGATCGCAGGCACATCCGGCACCCAGCCATGCAGCACGAATTTCTGTGCGCCCTCCACATCCAGCAGACGCGCGACGGTCGGGTTGAAGTTGGTATGTTCCCCCCGGAACCAGGTGCGGAATTCGGCCGAATCCTTGGTGGTGGTCTGAAAGTTGATTTCCTTCGCCTTACCCGCGGCGGCGGCTTTGGCTGGTTTGCGTGTCATGCCCTGTTCGCCCCTTGTCGCGCTGTCCCCAGGCTGTAAATAAGCCCCGGTGCACCGTTGTTTTGCCAGCAGTCTATGGGAAACGGGCCATCGGATCAATGAAACTGCGGGGCCTGTAAAAAGCGCGTCAAGATGGTGCCAAGAAAAGCCTGAAGCGCCCTTGACGGGGCATGCGGACACCCCTATTAAACCGCCACGCACCGGGACAACCGACCCAGTGCGGTCAGGTGTGCGGTGGTAGCTCAGTTGGTTAGAGTACCGGCCTGTCACGCCGGGGGTCGCGGGTTCGAGCCCCGTCCACCGCGCCACTTGTCCAAAGGCCCCCGTTCGCGGGGGCCTTTTGGTTTTCAGGCGTTGCCGACGATCGACAGCACGAACAGGATGATCCCGATTTCGCCCCACGGCAATGCGGGTA
>JAYSSN010000133.1:0-4321 GCA_043720555.1 Rhodobacterales bacterium
CTTCCAGAAGTGGAACGAGGTACCGAGCCCGCGCTGCAGCCCGATGCGCACGTTCTCAAGCACGCTCAGGTGCGGGAAGGTGGCCGAAATCTGGAACGACCGGATGATGCCGCGGCGCGCGATGTGTGCCGGCCGTTCGCCGGTGATGTCGATGCCGTTGAACAGGATCGTGCCCGCCGTCGGTGCGAGGAACTTGGTCAGCAGGTTGAAGCAGGTGGTCTTGCCGGCCCCGTTGGGCCCGATCAGCGCATGGATGGTGCCGCGGCGCACGCGCAGGTTCACCCGGTCCACGGCCACAAAGCCCTTGAACTCCTTCGTCAGGCCGCGTGTCTCCAGAATGGTGTCGTTGGGCGTCATGGCGTCGATGTGCTCAGGCTTGCGAAGGGACGCACGAACGAGCCGGCGAACGTGTTGACGAATGGGCCGGCGAACAGGCCCACCGACCGACGCACCCCACGGCACCCGCCCGTGGCTCGGGCACCACCACGGGAAACAAGATCATCGCATCGACCATGCCGCGACTGTAGTGGTCCGCACTGCCTGCGCCTTGCCGAGATACGGGAAAGCGCGCTTGGTGACTACCCCAACGGTGCCCCAAAGCTGTGCAACTCAGGGCAGCCAGCACGGCGATTTAGACGAAGCTCAGGATCGGCTGGTCCACCGCCAGGCTCTCACCCTTGTTGGCCAGCAGCTGCCCCACGGTGCCGTCTTGCGTGGCGGTGAGGATGTTCTCCATCTTCATGGCCTCGATGACGGCCAGCCGCTCACCCACCAGCACCTTCTGGCCCGCCACGACGCTGATGTCGGCCAGCAGCCCCGGCATCGGCGAGAGCAGAAACTTGCTCAGGTCGGGCGGCGCCTTGTGCGGCATCAGTTTGTACAGCTCTGCCGCGCGCGGCAGCAGCACCAGGGTGTCGATCTGGCTGCCGTTGTGCGACACGCGGATGCCGAGCGGGTTCTTTACGCCGCTGCGCTCCACCTGCGCCGTGAAGGGCCTGCCATTGCAGCTGCCGACCATCAACAGGTCGCCGAGCTTGCTGGTGCTGTCAATCGCGAAGTGGCGCTCACCGATGACCACATCGGAGTGGCCGGACACGGGATCGAAGTGGTCGATGCGAACGGCATGGTGTTGCTGCGCGCCGCCAGCGCCCAGCACCACCACCACCAGGTCGGGCAGCGCCTTCACGCCGTGGCCGGTCAACTGGCCGCTGATGCCGGCCGAGCGCTCGCGCGCCTTGCGCCGCACGTAGGCGGCCAAGGCGACCAGGAACAGCGGGTCGTCGTGCGGCAACTCAGCGGCGAAGAAGCCGCCGCCGTAGTGTTCAGCGATGAAGCCAGTGTTGAAGTCCCCAGCTACAAACTTCGGGTGCGCAAGCAGCGCGGCCTGGAACGGGATGTTGCTGCTGATGCCACGGATCACGAAGCTGTTGAGCGCGTCGCGCATCTTCGCGATGGCGTCGGCGCGGTCGCGGCCATGCACGATGAGCTTGGCGATCATCGAGTCGTAGTGCATCGGAATTTCACCGCCTTCGACAACGCCGGTGTCAACACGCACACCGCCCTCCCTGAGCATCGGCAGCGCCGCTTCCATCGTCGTGGGCGGTGGTGCATAACGCACCAAGCGCCCGGTAGATGGAAGGAAATTCCGGAACGGATCTTCGGCGTTGATGCGGCATTCCATCGCCCAGCCCTGGCGCGGAACCTGCTCTTGCGTGAAGGGCAGCGGTTCACCGGCCGCAACGCGGATCATCAGCTCCACGATGTCCAGGCCGGTGATGCATTCCGTCACCGGGTGTTCGACCTGCAGCCGGGTGTTCATCTCTAAAAAGTAGAAATTCCGCGCGCCATCGACGATGAACTCCACGGTGCCGGCGCTGGTATAACCCACGGCGCGCGCCAGGGCGCAGGCCTGTTCGCCCATCGCCGTTCTGGTGGCGGCGTCCAGAAACGGCGAGGGAGCCTCCTCGATCACCTTCTGGTTCCGCCGCTGGATCGAGCATTCGCGTTCATGCAGATAGACGCAGTTGCCGTGGCTGTCGGCCAGAACCTGGATCTCAATGTGCCGGGGCTGAGTCACGAATTTCTCGATGAAAATCCGGTCATCGCCAAAGCTGGCGGCGGCTTCGTTCTTTGACGACTGAAACCCCTCGCGCGCCTCGGCGTCGTTCCAGGCAATCCGCATCCCCTTGCCGCCACCGCCCGCAGAGGCCTTGATCATCACCGGATAGCCGACTTCACCGGCAATCAGCACCGCGTGATCCGCATCGGCGATCAGCCCCGGATTGCCCGGCACCGTCGACACCCCCGCCGCCATCGCCAGCTTTTTAGAGGCGATCTTGTCGCCCATCGCCTCGATCGCGCTGGAGGGCGGGCCGATGAAAATCACTCCCGCTGCTTCAAGAGCCGCCGCGAAGGTTCGGTTTTCGCTTAGAAAGCCGTAACCGGGATGCACCGCCTCCGCTCCAGTCTGACGGATGGCTGACAGGATATTGTCAATCACGATATAGCTCTGCGCGGCGGGCGATGGCCCGATGTGCACCGCCTCATCGGCCATTTTCACATGCACCGCATTGCGGTCGGCATCGGAATAGACCGCCACCGTGGCAATGCCCATCTTGCGCGCGGTCTTGATGACACGGCAGGCGATCTCGCCCCGGTTGGCGATCAGGATCTTTTTGAACATGGCCGGTTCCCCGCAACGCCTTGGCGCAAAAGTAAAGACCACGCTTGCCTGAGCAAGCGTGGCCTTATTGACAGGATGCTGTCTCTTGGTCTGACAGGTTTACTGGCAGACGTTGAGATCGTCGCAGAGCGCTCCGGCAGCACCGCCAGCCGCCGCACCGGCCAGCGCATTGCCGCCCGAGGCATCTGCAATGACCGCGCCGGCGGTGGCGCCGACGATCGAGCGCTGGATGTCGGTCGACCGGCAACCACCAAGGGCAGAGGCCGCAACGGCAAGGACAAGAAAGGTGATACGCATGGGAAACGGCCTCGTGTCTGGGGAATGGATGTGCGCAGCTTTATCCGATGGGCGGCGGCGCGAAAGGGCAAATCGCCTGCATCGGCGGGTCTTTGCCCGCCAGCCCCCGTCGCCACAAAGAAACGCCCGACCCAACACGGGCCGGGCAGGTTGGTTTGGAAAGGGATCGTGACTTGGTCAAACCGGGCCGGTGAAAGGGATGCACCGGCCTTGCGCAGACGATGGCAAAGCGGCAGGCGGGGCGCAAACCACAAAGCGACCGCACGATTGCGCTGAGCCGATTCCTGCCAGTTTTCCAACGGCTTGCGCGGAAACATGCCTAGTCTTCCCCGTCATCTTCGGGCCAGTCGCCGAAATCCATCGGCACGGCATCCGGCGCGAAAATCGCCGGGAACGATGCCTCGGCGCGTTTGCGGTCGATGCGAAGCAAGGCGTCATAGCTGGCGTCATCGAACGGGTCCTCGGCGGGAACCACCTCACGCCCGAGCAGCCAGGACAGCCTTCCGGCGTCGAGGTTGCCGCGCTCGAAGACCTCTTCGCCGAACTGCTGCCAGAGCGCCGCCATGAAACCCTCGTCCGCCCTGCGGTCGGTGGATTTGCGGTCCTTGTAGCGTTCGCGTTTGGTGATTTTGGTCGCGCCGTCCTTCTTGTTGGCGCGGCGGATGGTGAACTGATGGTCGGTGCCCGGCAGTCGCCCCGGAAAACCGCGATGTTTCAGCATGATACGCCTCCGCTGGGGGCGGAAGACCGGACGGGCGCGGTCAGCTCTGCTCTGACGGCCCGCCCGGACAGGTCACTTGTACTTGCCGGTGTAGACGGGCTCGACCGTAACCATGGGCTCGTCGACATAGACAACTTCTGCGACGCCGGAGCGTTCGCAGGCCCCGAGGAACCCCATGAAAGACAGCGCCACAATGGCGCGGATCGTGCTCGACATCCTCTGCTCCTTCGTTTTTGGAGGGCTTTGGTCCCAGGTGGTGACCCGGTCCGCCCCCTTGTCGTCATCCAGACCGCTTGGGTTCGGCCTTTGGCAACAATACCCCAAAAACCGCCAGATTGCGCCGAAAACATGCACAATGCGGCGCGCTGTGACTCGAAAGCCTCATCCATCGGTCTGGATGAACATCGCCGCGCAACATCTTGTGGAGACATCAGAAAGCTTCCCATATGCAGGCGTCGTTCTCGATGCGGTAAGCCTCGAAAAACTGGGTTGCGTCGGGCGTGGGCGCGCCAAAAGGCAGCGCCTGATCCGACAGCGAGATGATGATCTGGCTGGGCTGCGGCCCGAATTCCGCCAGCCGCGTCAGCGCGTAGGTCCTGCACAGATGCGCCATGTCGGCA
>JAYSSN010000134.1:0-1790 GCA_043720555.1 Rhodobacterales bacterium
ACCCACCTGCGCAAGGCGGCTGACCTGCTGAACGTGCAGGATCCCATCATTCTGGGCCACAGCTATGGTGGGGCCGTGGCCATCGCTTGGGCACTTCAGAATGACGACACCGCAGCCCTCGTGCTGGTGTCGGCCGCCACGATGCCGTGGGATGGCGGTATCTGGTTCATGCACAACATCATGGGCAACCTGCTGGGCGGCCGGACGGTCGTGCCCCTGATTACCGCCTTTGCGGGCGATTCTGCGGCAGAATCCGCCACGCGCGGCATTTTCGCCCCCGACACCATGCCCGCAGGCTATCTCACCCACGTTGGCGCATCGCTCACCATGCGGCGTGGCACGCTGCAGGCCAATTCCGCACAGGTTGCCGGGCTGAAACCCTTTGTGATCGACATGTCCGCCCGCTATCCGACGCTGACCCTGCCGGTAGAACTGATCCACGGCGATGCCGACACAATCGTGCCCCTGCGCGTCCACAGCGAACCGCTGTCGCGCCTGTTGCCGAACGCAGTGCTGACCGTGCTGCCTGGCACCGGCCACATGCCGCAGCATTCCCGACAACCCGCCGTCATCGCCGCGATTGACCGTGCAGCCGCCCGTGCCGGATTGCGCTAAGCCCACCAATCGCCATACTGCAGCGAACATAGGGGGAGGCTATCATGGATCTGCCATTCGACGGTGCAATCAGCCGCTATTTCCGTGAAGGCGCACCAAAAGACGTGCGCCGCGCGATCGAAAAAGCCGATAAGGATGACATCCTGAACCCGGAATATCCCTACCGCGAGGAAATGAAGAAGAAAGAGTACGAGGTGCAGATGGATGCGCTGCAAATTCAGCTTGCCCGCCTCCAGGCTGACGTCAAGGCTACCGGCAAACGTCTGGTCGTCGTGTTTGAAGGCCGCGATGCCGCAGGCAAAGGCGGCACCATCGACGTTGTACGGATGAATATGAATCCCCGTACCGCAAACATCGTGGCGCTGTCCAAACCGTCGGACCGCGAGGCCGCGCAATGGTACTTCCAGCGCTATGTCGACTGGCTGCCGGCCAAGGGCGAAATCGCGCTGTTCGACCGCAGCTGGTACAACCGGGGCATTGTTGAACATGTGTTCGGCTTCTGCAGCCCCGAACAGCGCGAGCATTTTTTCCACCAGCTTCCATCGTTTGAAGAGATGATCGTCGATGAAGGCATCACACTGGTCAAACTCTGGCTCGAAGTGGGCCGCCCGGAACAACTCAAACGCTTTCTCGACCGCGAAGGCGATCCGCTGAAGCAATGGAAGCTCAGCCAGATCGACATCGACGGGCTGGCGAAGTGGGATGAATACTGCACCGCCATCAACGACACGCTGAAACGCAGCCACACAAAGCGCGCGCCGTGGACTGTGATCCTGTCAGACGACAAGATGCGCGCCCGCATCGCCGCGATCCAGACCGTGCTGGGGGCTGTGGAGTATGTCGGCAAAGACCCCGCGATCATCGGCAAGCCCGACGACAAGATCTGCGGTACTCCCAAAATCAGGAAGGCTTCGTGAAACGCGGCTATCATCATGGCAACCTCAGACAAGCCCTTGTCGATGCGGCCCTGCGCCTGATCGATGACCTTGGCCCCCAGGGATTTACCCTGTCCGAGGCGGCGAAGGCCGCCGATGTCACGCCCGCCGCCGTATACCGCCATTTTGCGGGCCGCGACGAACTGATCGCCGAGGTGGCCCGCCAAGGTTACGACATCTTCGCGGCCCTGATGGAGTTTGCCTATAATGACGGCAAACCATCCTCCCTCGCGGCATTCG
>JAYSSN010000135.1:0-4285 GCA_043720555.1 Rhodobacterales bacterium
ATGGCGCACCGCGACGTCAGCGCAAGTCGCGCCAAAGGCGAGCGTGGTTTTTGACCACAGGCAGATGGCGCACAGGCGGCGCGCGGCGTGGATCAGAACGGGGCGGCTGGACCGTCTGACGCATCCCCGCGCTGGTTTTTCATAGCCCCGGCACCGTGCAAGAGTTATCATGCGGTGTCGCCGCCGCTGTGTGTTGCTTTACGCCACTTCTGGCATGGACCCTCGAAGGGGTGGGTGTGGCGGCCATGGCAGGCGCGTCTGATTGGTTTCAGATACCCGCGTTTGGGATTTTTCTTTGCATCACAGGACAGGCCCTATGGCGACGCAATCACCGGAAATAACGCTGCTTTCCACGTTGGTCTGCCCACAGTGCGGCCATTCAGAAACTGAAATCATGCCAACGGATTACTGTCAGTGGTTCTATGTGTGCAAAGCCTGCCACGCGACGTTGAAGCCCAGACCGGGCGATTGCTGCGTGTTCTGCTCTTACGGGTCAGTCCGATGCCCCCCGATGCAGGCCGCCGATGGCTGATGTGGTTGACGGCGCTGGAAACGCGCCAGATGCAGCCTGAGGACGTCCGTCATTGCGGCGCGGCACCGGGATCTGTCGGCGCGGGATTGCGACAGTGGGATGCGGATAAAATGACAATAATCGATTGAACCCGATATGCGCGGCGCAACCATTGCAGATCACGCCACGCAGACTAACCGCGCGGCGAAGTTGCCAGTTGCGATCCGGCCATCTGGTTAATGCGCCAAGCCTGAGCCTGCCACCTGCCTGCCCGTTCAGTTATAACCGGTCTGGCGCCGTGTGTGCCGGATTCCGTGTCCGTTGACGAAAGACTAAAAATAGGGTATCAAAATCGCGGAATATGGATGGCACCCGGGGGCAAAATCCACGATTCCGATTTTCCGTATTCGCGCTGCGCGCCAGCATCGACCACACACATCATGTACTGAACTTTCCGGCCTTTTGGCCGCGTAAGAACATGCGCGGTTTGGCCCGTTGCCATGAAACATCGACGCCCCGTGCGCACGCCAACTTTCAGGGAGAGCGAACATGAGAACCACTGCGATACTCTGGACCACCATGCTCCTGCTTGGATTGACCGGTCAGGACGCGTGGGCGGACGAAACCGCCGATATGATCGCGAGTGCGGAATCGGCGGGACCGCCCGCCGTTGCAGCGGGTGCCAGCGTCTATGCCATCGGCGCAGACGGCCAGATGCAGACCCTGCGCGAAGGCACCAACGGGTTCTGGTGCATGCCCGACGATCCGACGACACCGACACCAGATCCGATGTGCGGTGATGCCAATGCGATGGAATGGGCCATGGCCTGGATCGGCAAGACAGACCCGCCTGCCGACAAGGTGGGCCTTATTTTCATGCTCTCCGGTGGGTCGGATGCCAGCAATACCGATCCTTATGCCAACGCCGAGACGAATGACAATAATTGGGTCACCACCGGTCCCCACATCATGATCATGAACGCGACGACGCTCATGGCGGGTTATCCGACCAGCGCCGATCCCGATACAACCCAGCCCTACGTGATGTGGGCCGACACCCCGTATGCGCACCTGATGGTGCCGGTAGAGTAGCCGGGCCTCCTCGCCCATCGAAAGGTGCATGCCGAAGGGATGATTGAAGATGGCTCGTCCCACCCGTCGATCTGCGCACGCAAGGGTCGGCGGATGGGGCGCGCCGGGTATTCGCGGGGGCCCCGTATTGCCACAAAAGGAACAGGCCAGGGTTACGCCGCAACGCCGGGACTTGGGAAAGTCCGCCAATGATATCCGGCGTGCAAACAGCAAGACACAATTCAGAAAGACTGCTAATCTTGTATTAAGACAAAGGGTGTTCGACATATCCGGTGGGGGATGATTTCAAGCGGGCTGGTGGCGATCGTTCTGCTGCTGTCGGTTTCGGTTCGGCCAAACTTTCCACACCCTGATCAGTAACGTTGGTAAACCCGGTCTGTGAGGACCGCTATGATGCTCGTTCCGAAGCTGGCGCCGTTCGTATTGCATTTTTCATGGAGGGACACTTGAATGCCTATTCTTGCACATAATGAAAAGGCCGGATCTACCTGGGGGTCAGGTGGTGCGGCTTATGACAAGGTCAGCGACTCGATTGCAGACGCGATCAGTCACACGGTCAACCGGGTGTGGCCGGTCGCGGGCGAGCGATTTCTTGATGTGGCCACCGGCACCGGCTGGACGGCACGCCAGATCGCCAAACGCGGGGCAACGGTCACCGGCATTGATTTCGGCGCCGGTGTGATCGCTGCGGCCAAGCAACTTGCCCCCGAGATCGACTTTCGGGTCGGCGACGCCGAGGCGCTGGAATTCGACGATGCCGCCTTTGATGCTGTTACCTCGACCTTCGGGGTGATGTTCGTGTCCCGACCCGAAGCAGCGGCGGCCGAACTGGCGCGGGTCGTGCGCCGCGGTGGACGGCTGGCAGTCGCAACCTGGCGACCCGAAAGCACGATCTTTGATCTGTTCAAGACCATGAAACCCTATATGCCGCCGCCGCCCGCGACACCGCCGCCCTCACCCTTTGCCTGGGGCAGCGAGCAGCGTCTGACCGAACTTCTGGGGGATACATTCGATCTGACCTTCGAGGCAGGCACCTCGGTATTGCGCATGCCGTCCGGCGAGGCGGTCTGGGAGGTGTTCGTCGACGGCTACGGGCCGACCAAGACCCTGTCCAACAATCTGGACCCGGACAAGGCTGCCGGTCTGAAACGCGACTTCATCGCCATGCATGAGCAGTATCGCACCCCTAACGGGCTCGCGATGCCACGCGAATATGTGGTGACGATCGGGGTGCGGCGCTAACGCCGTTTCACCGCGGCCAGGCAAAATCTGTCGCGGCCCGCACGGTGGTCACAGCGCAGGTCAAACAGTTGACCAATACGGCGGGCCTGCCCTACAGCCGGGCCGTCGAGCCGCCGGTCCTGCCCCGCCGACGCACGACCATGATGGCGATCTGATCGGATCATTGCAGCCAGGAGGAAAAAATGCACAGCCAGCCGCAGATTCTGGACGCCATCGGCAACACGCCGCTGGTGCAGTTGCGCCGGATCGTGCCGGGCGGCAGCGCCCGAATCGTGGCCAAGCTGGAATCCGCGAACCCCACCGGCAGCATGAAGGACCGGCTGGCGCGGATGATCGTGCAACGGGCGGCGGCGGCGGGCCACCTGCCGCCCGGCGGCACGGTGGTCGAGTATACCGCCGGTACGACCGGGATTTCCTTGGCGCTGGTGGCCAGCGCGCTTGGCTACAAGACCCATTTCGCGTTTTCCGATGCGTTCAGCGACGAGAAACGCTTTGCGATGCTGGCCTACGGCGCCACGATCACCGACGTGCCCAGCGATAACAAGAAGATCACCAAGGAGCTGATCCAGGCGATGATCGCCAAGGCGGGTGAGATCAGCCGGCAGCCCGGCCACTGGTGGGCCGATCAGCTGAATAACACCGACGGGGCTGACGGCTACACCGGGCTGGGTGACGAGATTTGGGAGCAAACGGCTGGTCAGGTCGATGCATTGGTCCACACTGTCAGCACGGCGCATTCGCTGCATGGCATGAGCCGGGCACTGCGGCAGCACAATCCCGCACTGCCGGTCTATGCGGTGGAGCCTGCCGAGTCGGCGGTATTGTCCGGACAGCCACCGGGGTCGCACAAGATCGAGGGCATCGGCCTAGGCTTTCTGCCGCCGCTCTGGCACCCCGGCGAGGTGACCGAAATCCTCACCGTCTCGACCGAGGACGCCAAAGCCATGGCCCGGCGGTTGGCGCGTGACGAGGCGATCTTTGCAGGCACCTCGACCGGGGCAAATATCGTGGCGGCGCTGCGGATCGCGGCCCGGCTGGGGCCGGGCAAGACGGTGGCGACGCTGATCGTCGATTCCGGACTGCGTTACCTCAGCACCGATGTGTTCCGCAGCCCGACATAGGCCGTATTTGCACCGGATTTGTGCTATGCTGCGACAGGGCTTCTGGCCCTGAACGGGATTTCAAGGGGGAGCACATGCAGACCAGCATCATTGATCTGATCGGCAATACCCCGATGCTTGCGCTGCGCCGGGTGGTGCCGCCCGGTCACGCCCGCGTGCTGGTCAAGCTGGAATCGGCCAATCCCACCGGCAGCATGAAAGACCGGGCAGCGCTGGCGATCGTGCGCCGCGCCGCGCAGGGCGCGCGGTTGCAACCCGGCGATACCATTGTCGAATGCACCAGCGGCAGCACCGGAACCTCGCTGGCCAGCGTCGCGGT
>JAYSSN010000136.1:0-1778 GCA_043720555.1 Rhodobacterales bacterium
CGCCCAAGCCGCCCGGCTGATCCGCGCTGCCGGGGGATTGTTGGTGGTGGACGAAGTGCAGACCGGTTTTGGCCGGATCGGCACCCACATGTGGGCGCATTCAGCGCAGGGCGTGATCCCCGACATCGTGACCCTTGGCAAACCCATCGGCAACGGCCACCCGATGGCCGCCGTGGTGACGACCCCCGACATCGCCCATGCCTTTGCCAACGGGATGGAGTTCTTTTCGTCCTTCGGCGGCAACCCGGTGTCGGCGGCGGTGGGCATGGCGGTGCTGGATGTCATTGTTGCCGAGCGGTTGCAGGCCAAGGCGGTGGACACCGGCACCTACCTGAAGGCCGGGCTGAACGCCCTGTCCCACCCGCTGATCGGCGATATCCGGGGGCAGGGCCTGTTTCTGGGCGTCGAACTGGTCCGCGACCGGGTCACACTGGACCCGGCATCGACCGAAGCGACCGCCATTGCCAACCACATGCGGATGAATGGCGTGCTGGTATCGACCGACGGCCCCCATGACAACGTGCTCAAGATCAAGCCGCCGATGGCCTTTGGCCGGGCCGAGGCGGACCTGCTGCTGACCGCACTGGATGCCGCATTGAAGTCTGGGTGATCGCGCGGGGATTACAGCGAAGCGCCCCACATCCCCCTTGATCCGCCCGCCGTTTCGGACTAACCGACACCACGCGTAGGGGTATAGCTCAGTTGGTAGAGCGACGGTCTCCAAAACCGTAGGTCGCGGGTTCAAGCCCTGCTGCCCCTGCCAGTTTCCGTAGCAGCGGGGTTGCGCAATGCGCGGGTTGCCCTGCCGCTCGCTCCGGCTGACTTGCCCGATCGGGGGCGTCACGGTATCGCGGCGCAGCCATGCCCGACCAAGGATGGCGAGGCTGGATGGGGGCGATCCGGTGCCGGGTGTGGGCAATAGAGCGGGATGATCCGAAATGGAACCATTGCCGCCGCCCGCCTTTCTTCGCCCGGAATCAGGTGCGAAGCACCCCGGGCGGTGCCCGTCCGCCCCCTGTGGGCGGGCACCCTGATATGCCTCTGCAAGGAACATCTGCGGGAGGTGCGGCACCATAAAGCACGTCAACCCGGCATCCGGGTGCCCACCCGGCGGACAGGCACCGCCCTTTGGCATGGCAAGTCAGGGCGAGGCAATGATGGACAAGCCAAGTTGAACCGATTTCATCAAAGGTCATATCGCTCTGGGTCACGGTTGGCAAAACTGACGTTTGCGAAGGCAGGCGGCCCGGCAAAGTCCGTCTGGTCCGGGGTTACGGCAGATGCTGCCAGATGACGCTTTGATTGCCCCCCAGCTTGGAATACCCCAAGGGGCGGAGCGGGTCTGCCAATGCCTCGAGCGCCGCGCGCCCAGGCATCCCGGGCAGGCGCAAATAGGCCTCGATCCAGGCCAGATTGAACGGCTCCAACGTGTCGGTGCCGTCAAAATAGCTTTGCACCTCGCCGGTGATCGCCCGCGTTGCGGCCCCGCTGTCAAGGTCATCCACGGCAAAGGCCACAACCCGGGCCAGTGCTGCATCACAGGTCTGCGTCAGGTCGATCCCCTGATGGGTCAGCAACAGGGTCGCCACCACCAGCGGCGCTACGGCGTGCAGTTGATAATGCAGGGCCAGCGACCCGCGGCGCATTTCCTGCGGCAGGCTGCCATCCGCATCGGCCGAGCACATGACATGGCTGACCGACCACGCCGCCCAACTGCGCAGCGCCGGATCGTCCAGCACGGCGGCGACGCTGGCCCCGCCCAAGGCGGCCCAGGCCCG
>JAYSSN010000137.1:0-4282 GCA_043720555.1 Rhodobacterales bacterium
TCTCGCCAGGCGACCTGGTGATCGGCGACGACGACGGTCTGGTATCGCTGTCGCCCGATGTTGTCAGAAGCCGCATTGCCGATGCCGAAGCCAAACTCGCCCGCGAAACCGGCTGGATCAGCGCCCTTGCCTCTGGCAGATCCGCTGCCGAAGTCTTTGGCCTCGCACCCGCTGTCGTATTCTGATTTATCTGGCGGGCCGCACCTCCAACACGCCGGCTGCTTTTCCGCACCGCAAGCGGCCCGGCTCACGCAACCGGGGGCAGGATCACCCCACATTCAGCGGCAACGCGGTCGCCACTCCGTCGGCAAACCGACGCTTATTGCACGCAGCCAATCAAGATCGGCAGCTCTGGTTCGCTGGCGGCCCCCCCGGGGCGCTTGGCCTTCACCCGCGCCATCTCGGCCTCGGTAATCACTGCTTTCAGCCACGAAGGATTTTGCAGACGGACGTCACGCTCAAACCAGGATCGTCGAGGCCGCACCTGGAACAGACTTCAGACTGCCGGAACAGGACTAATCCGACCACATCCGTCGAGATGATCGGCAGGAAAGCGCGGGCTGCTGCGAAGGCTTCAGCTAAACAGCCCGGACCCTAAGCAGCCTCCTCGGGCAGGCTGCCGACCAGATGCTTGTCCCCGATATCGCGAAGGATGACGCGTGGCGGTTCACGCCCCGGAACATGAAGGGGGCTTGGCACCTCTCCGGCGAGACGGGCGAGTGGCGCACGTTTGAGGGAAGGGTCCGGAACCGGCACCGCCTCGATCAGACGGCGGGTGTAGGGGTGCGTGGGGTTGCCGAAAATCTGCGCCCGCGTGCCCATCTCGACGATCTGACCCAAATACATCACCGCCACCCGGTCAGAGATGTTGTCGACCACCGCCATGTCGTGACTGATGAACAGATACGACACCCCGAATTCGCGCTGCAGCGCCCGCAGAAGGTCAAGCACCCGTGCCTGAACCGAGACGTCAAGGGCCGAGACGCTTTCGTCGGCGATGATCAGGGCGGGTTGCAGGGCAAGCGCACGGGCGATGCAGATACGCTGGCGCTGACCGCCGGAAAATTCGTGCGGATACCGGCCCAGTTGCGCAGCCTCAAGCCCCACCCGTTGCATCAGGTCTGCGGCCCGCGCCTGCTGGCTGGCCGCGTCGCCGATGCCGTGGATGACCAGCGGCTCGGCGATCAGGTCGCCCACCCTCATCCGCGGGTTCAGCGCCGCCATCGGGTCCTGGAACACCATTTGAACCTTGCGGCGCAGGTCTTTCATCCCGGCCGCGTCTGTGCCGTTCAAAGCCTGCCCGGCGACCTCGATCCGCCCCTGATGCGGTGCCAGCCCCACCATGGCCTTGGCGATGGTCGACTTGCCGCAACCGGATTCGCCGACCAGCGCGAAGGTCTCGCCCCGGCGGATATCAAAGCTGACGTGTTCGACGGCATGCACGTTTTGGGTGACGCGCCCCAGAAGCCCGCCGCGCAGGGGGTAGCGGACCACGACATCCGACAGGCGCGCCACGGGATCGCTGCTGACCGGGGGGCGAAAGACACCCTGCCCCATGCGCGGCACGGCGGCCAGAAGAGCGCGGGTATAGTCGGCGCGGGGCTGGGCGAAAATGTCGGTCGTCGCGGCTGTCTCGACCTGACGGCCCTGACGCATCACGATCACGCGGTCGGCCATTTCGGCCACCACACCCATGTCGTGGGTGATCAGGATGATGGCGGTGCCCATCTCGCGCTGAAGATCGCGCAGAAGGTCAAGCACCTCGCGCTGCACGGTGACGTCCAGCGCGGTGGTCGGCTCGTCCGCGATCAGCACCTCGGGGCGCAGGGCCAGCGCCATGGCGATCATCACGCGCTGACGCATGCCGCCCGACAGTTCATGCGGAAACTGCTGCATTCGGCGCTGGGGTTCAGAAAGGCGCACTGCGCTTAGGGCTGCAACGGCACGCTGGCGGGCCTCGCCCCATGAAACGGGTTCATGGGCGCGAATGGCCTCGGCCAGTTGCGCGCCCACGGTCATCACCGGGTTCAGGCTGGTCATCGGTTCCTGAAAGATCATCGCGATGCGGTCGCCCCGGACGCGGCGAAGGTCCGGTTCGGGCATGGCCGTCAGGTCTTGCCCGGAAAGCAGCACCCGCCCCCCGGTGACCCGCACAGCGGGTGGTGGCAGAAGGCCCATGATCGCAAGCGAGGTAATCGACTTCCCCGACCCGCTTTCGCCCGCAATCGCCAGTGTTTCGCCCCGGTTCAGGGTAAAGAAAAGGTCTTCGACCAAGGGCTTCAGACCGGCCTCGGTCCGGACCGAGACGCACAGCCCCTCGACCCGCAGAACGGGTTCCGGGGCGGTGGCCGCCCCGGATGCTGGCACGATATCCGCAAGGGTCATTCGAAGACGACCCTCGGGAAGTAGAAGCTGACGACCCAGTTCGGCATGTCCACGACCTCGGAGATTCGCAGATCGCCGCAGACCGAACACAGCATGTAGGCATCGACAGCCGATATCCCCTGCTGGGCGCTGAGCAGGTCGATCATGTTCGACACCGCGTCCCGTGCCGCCGTCATCAGGTCAGGGCCGATGCCGGTGGTAGCCTCATAGCCCTTGGCGTCCAGATGCCGGGTAACCGGGCCGGGTGTGGTGAAGCGCGGGGTCTTCAGCGCCATCCCCTTCACCAGGTCCAGCGTCAGGACCACGTCCATCGGCGATTCGATCGCCGTGCCGCAGACCTCGCCATCGCCCTGCGCCGCATGGGTGTCGCCCACGCTGAACAAGGCCCCCTCCACCTCGACCGGCAGATAAAGCGTCACCCCCGCCGTCAGATCGCGGATGTCGAGGTTGCCGCCGACGCGCCGGGGTGGCACGACGGAATGCAGGCCCGCCGCCGCTGGCGCGTTGCCGATAGTGCCGGCGAAGGGTTTCAGCGGCACGCGCGCCGCCTCGCCCCACAGGGCCGGTTCCATGCTGGTCGTGTCATAGGACCACAGACATAGCGCCGGATCGGTGAACTGATCGGCCAGAAGCCCGAAGCCGGGGATGTTGGCCGTCCAGCCAAAGCCCTTGGCCCCGACGACGCGCGGCGCGAACCCCTCAAGCGTGACCTTCAGCACATCGCCCGGCTTCGCACCTTCGATAAAGATCGGGCCCGAGACCGGGTTGATCTTGCCGAAGTCCAGGTTGACCACGTCCTGCAGGGTCGACGACGGGCCAAGCTGGCCCGCCGAACTGTCATGACAGTTGAACTGGATCGTCGATCCCGGGGCGACGCGCAGCGCCGGGGGCAGGGAATTGTCCCAGCCGAAGTGGTGCTGCGCGCCGTGGATCGTGTAGTCGCAAGCCTTGCACATTACTGTTTGACCCAGACGTAGTCGTAGTTGACCGGGATGGACACCGGATCGACGTAAAGCGCGTCTTCACCGCCCATCCGTTCCGACTTCATGGTGTAACGCTCTTCGTTGAAGACCGGCACCCAGGGGGCCTGTTCCATCACGCCCATGTAGACATCGGACCACAGGGTCAGCCGGTCCGCCGCCTGCGCCGGATCGAACATGCTGTCGGCCTCAACGGCCTTGGCGTCCAGCCCGGCATCACAGAACTTCGACCAGTTCCAGCCGCCTTCGCCCGCGCCTGCACAGCCAAGGATCGGGCCGTAGAAGTTGGAGGCATCGGGGAAATCTGCGATCCACGCCATGCCGCCCGACCAGATCATCGGGGCCGTGCCTGCGCCGCCCGCCTCAATCACGTTCGCCTGCGCCAGACTCAGGATGTTGACGGTGATCCCGATGGCCGCCAGATCCTGCTGGATCGCCTGCGCGATGCGCGGGTTCGGGTCGGTGTTCATCACGTAAAGGTCGGTCTCGAAACCGTCGGCCAGCCCCGCCTCGGCCAGCAATGCCTTGGCGCCTTCCACGTCATAGGCATACCCCGCGTAGCCTTCGGTATAGCCCGGCATCGAGGGTGGAAGGGGCTGCGTGGCGGGCACCGCGCGGCCGTTGATGATCTGGGTGATCCGCTCTTTGTTGATGGCCATGTTGACGGCCTTGCGGACCTCCAGCTTGTCAAAGGGCGGCAAGGTGACGTTCAGCGTGATGTAGCCGGTGTGCAACTGGCCGCCCACGACCACACGCTCGGCCTGGGCGGGATCGCCCATCACCTCCATGAACTTCGCGGGCGGGATGCCGTCGCCGGGGACGTCCACCTCGCCGTTTTGCAGACGCAGAAGGGCCACGACCGGCTCTTGCCCCACTTCGAAGACGATCTGATCCAGGAACGGCACGCCCTCGCGCCA
>JAYSSN010000138.1:0-11529 GCA_043720555.1 Rhodobacterales bacterium
GCGCAGGCTGTGACGTCGACCGTGGTGGGCAACACCGGGGCGGACACGACGCTGACGGTGACAACCTATGGCGTGCCGTCAGAACCGGAACCCGCAGGCGGCAACGGCTATCAGATCACGCGCCGCTATTTCACGCTGACGGGTGAACCTGTGACGCTGGACACGGTAAAGGTGGGCGATCGGCTGGTGGCGGTACTGGAAATCTCGCCCTTCGCGCGCGGCGAGGCGCGGCTGATGGTCGCCGATCCGCTGCCCGCGGGGTTCGAGATTGACAACCCGAACCTGATCTCCGGCGGTGGCGTATCCAGTCTTGCCTGGCTGGACGCGGAAGTGGAGGTCACACACAGCGAATTCCGGCAGGATCGTTTCCTGACGGCGATCGATCGCTATGACAACCGCGCATTCAGACTGGCCTATATCGTGCGGGCGATTTCGCCGGGGGTGTTTCACCATCCGGCGGCCTCGGTCGAGGACATGTACCGCCCGGACTACCGCGCCCGTACTGATGCGGGGCGCATCACCATTACCGAGTGATGCGCGCGCGGTGGGCCTTTGGATTGGCGGCGGGGATGTTCCTCGCAGCCTTGTCCACGGACCGGGTGCAGGACTGGGTTGATGGCACGGCGCTGCCGCCTCTGGTGCTGGAAACCTCTGTCACGGTGCTGGACCGCAACGGTGATCTGCTGCGCGCCTATACGGTGGCTGACGGGCGCTGGCGGCTGGCGGTAGAACCGTCGGGCGTGGACCCGGCCTATCTTGCGATGCTGGTGGCCTATGAGGACAAGCGGTTTTATGACCATGGCGGCGTGGATTTCCGGTCGCTGACCCGCGCCGTGGCCCAGGCCGCGTGGAACGGGCGCCTGGTGTCGGGCGGATCGACCCTGACAATGCAGGTGGCGCGTCTGCTGGAGCAAAGCGGTACAGGCGCGGTGGCAGGCAAGCTGCGGCAGATCCGCGTCGCATGGGCGCTGGAAGAGCGGCTGAGCAAGGATCAGATCTTGCAGCTCTACCTGCATCTGGCACCCTTTGGTGGCAACCTTGAAGGCGTCCGTGCGGCGACCCTGTCGTATTTCGGCAAGGAACCGCGCCGCCTGACACCCGCCGAAGCGGCCTTGCTGGTCGCCATCCCGCAATCACCCGAGTCGCGGCGCCCGGATCGCGCACCGGACCGGGCCGAGGCCGCGCGGGGCCGGGTGCTGGAACGGGCGGTGGGTGATGGCATCATTGACACCGATCAGGCGCAGGCCGCGCGCAGCGAGGCCGTGCCGACCCTGCGCAAGCCGTTTCCCGCGTTTGCACCGCATCTGGCGGATCGCGTGGTGCGTGACGCGCCACTGGTCGCCGCGCATCTGACAACCATTGAGATGTCCGTGCAGAAAAAGCTGGAGGCGCTGGCCCGGCAGGTGGTGGCGGGCATGGGCGACCGGGTGCAGGTGGCGATCGTGGTGGCGGACCATGCATCCGGCGAGGTGCTGGCAAGCGTGGGATCGGCGGCCTATCAGGGTGATGCGCGGCAGGGCTTTGTCGACATGACGGTGGCGTTGCGATCACCGGGATCAACGTTGAAACCGCTGGTATATGGGCTCGCGTTTGATGAGGGGTTGGTGCATCCCGAAACACTGATCGAGGATGCGCCCGCGACCTTTGGCAACTATGCCCCACAAAATTTTGACCGCCTCTATCGCGGCACGATCCGTGTGCGCGAAGCATTGCAGGGGTCACGCAATATTCCGGTGGTGATGCTGCTGGATGCCATGGGTCCCGCGGCATTGCTGAGTGCGATGGACAAGGCCGGCATGCGCGCCGTGGTGCCGGGCGGGCAGCCGGGGCTGGCGGTGGCGTTGGGTGGGGTCGGAGTGTCCCTGACCGATATGGTGCAGATCTACGCGGCCATGGCGCGGGGTGGGGTCGCCCTGCCGCTGACGCATTTGCAGAACGGGGCGCAGGCGGAAGGCCAACGGGTGATGTCAGCGGTGGCAGCGTGGCAGGTCGGGGATATTCTGGCGGGTTTGGCGCCGCCACCGGGCGCGCCTGAGAACCGGCTCGCGTACAAGACGGGCACCAGCTATGGCAACCGCGATACCTGGGCCATCGGGTTTGACGGGCAGCATGTGGTGGGGGTCTGGATAGGGCGGGCGGATGGCACGCCGGTGCCGGGCGCATTTGGCGCGGATCTGGCGGCCCCGGTGCTGTTTCAGGCGTTCGGACGGCTGAAGCGGGATCTGGTGCCTCAGCCGCCGGCGCCATCCGCAACGCTGCTGGTATCGAACGCACAGCTGCCACAGCCGTTACAACGATTCCGGTCCCGCAACGCGGCGTTTGATGTGGCGGCTGATGCGCCCACGGTCGCCTTTCCGCCCGACGGCGCGGAGGTGGAGTTGTTGGCGCACGGGTTGAAAGTCCGGGTCGCGGGCGGCACCGCGCCCTTCACCTGGTTGGCGGATGGCGTGCCTTTGGCCGTGGCACTGCGCGACCGGGAAACCATGCTGTCCCTGCCGGGCGCGGGATTCGTGACGTTGTCGGTGATTGATGCCGACGGCCGGTCGGCGCGCGCGATGATCCGGGTCTGGTAACAACACCCGCAGGACGGGACGCGATCCGGCGCGCTCCGTTATTTTCGGCCGCCAAGATTTGCGCGTAATTCACGAAGAACTCACGCAACGCGACGTGACGCTGCGTTAACTTCCATCTTGTGACCCGGATTGATTGGGTCATCAGGGCGCTGTCCGGGGCCTGATCCCCTCAGCCCGGCGCACCCTGAATACCACATTTGACGGTTACTCATTCCACGGTGCCGCTTGATGCGTGTTTATTTGACCCACGACCGCTCGTATTTCGGGCACAGAACTGGCGCAGCCTTTGGAGCGAGCAGCATTTTCCCTTTTTTGGGGCCTTGGGCTGCGCCAGACCAGTCTTTCTCCTGACGGTTCTCATGCCGACACAGCGGTAATCTGGCCTCAGATTGCCCCAGGGAAGGGCAGGGTCAGCAGATCGGCCCGGCGCAGAGTGCCCGCAGGATAGGTCGGGTCTTCGCGGATCAGGTGCAGGGAAAAATCGGGTTCCAGCCGCTTCAGGTTGGCCAGCGCGCGCAGCGCATTTTCCGGCTGACCGCGTTTGAGGTACAAAAAGATCAGGTGCCGCAACGGCGCACGGAAATAGGGCGCGCGCGAGCGGGCTGCCTCGAAACAGCTGATCGCGGTTTCATAGTCGCCCATCTGGGTCGCGGCGAGGCCCTTGTGCATTTCCCACCAATGCAGAAATCCCGAACGCGCAGCGAAAGCGGCACCAACATCGGCGGCGGCAAACGCCTCGGCCGGTTTGCCCTGACGCAAAAGGCTGCCCGCCTGCGCGACATAGCCAAAAGCATTCTGCGGGTTGATGCGGATCGAATCGCGCGCCAGCGACGCCCCGGCATCGACGTTGTCGTGCAGCATGATCTGCACCTGCGACATCAGCGACAGTACCAGCGAATTCAGCGGCGCACTTTCCATGGCACGGCGGCTGAAAAGTTCGGCCTCGTCCATCAGGCGGGCGCGGTCGGTTTCGGTGCGTTCCACCGCCATGAATTGCCGCAGGATGCCGCGCCAGGCATAGGCGCGCGAGGACGGCACGAGGGCTGCAGCATCGCGCAGCAGATCATCGGCCAGCCGCAACTGGTGTTCCTGAAAGCTGAAGATCGCCCGCACGGCACGCGCAATCATCGCTTCGGCCCGCAATGGCCCGGGATCGTCGCCCACCACACGGGGCATGGCGTTGATTGCGGCCTCGGCCGCCTCGAACACGATGCTGGGAATGGTGCCTTCAAAAATCTCGGTCGTTGATGTGACGGGCAGCAGTGCCTGGCGCGACCACAACACCTGCCCGGTGCGCGAGGATTCGAGGCTGGCGACAAGGCGGATTCGGCCATCGGTTTCAGTGGCACCGACGGTCAGCACCAGTCCGCGTTCGCGCGGGCCAAGGTGGGCGATGGCACCATTGTCACTATAGACGTCGACAAGGCTGAAATCCGACACCAGCTTGCCGATGGATTCGGCCAGTGACATCGACACGAAACCGCAGAAGTCCGACGGCATCACGGCAGTGCGGATCAGCATCGGGATCGAGGGCGCATCCGGTTGCCAGCCGGTCGTGGTGATGGGGGCCGTGCCCGCCAGCCTTGCACGCTGATCGCGCAGCCATTCGGCAAAGGCAGGATCACGCACATGCACGTCCTGCATCAGATCGTATCCGGCGGCGATTGCGGTGCGTACGCCTTCCGGATCATCCTCGATGTCGGTTTTGAGGGGCGAAAGACCCACGTTCTGGCGGTCGGTCTGCAAGGCGGCGGCGGCAGGACCAAGGGCACTGCGCAGTTCCATCAGCACCTGGCGCAAGCTGCTTGAAGCCTGTTCGGGGCTGCGGTCAGACCACAGCTTTTGTTCGATCCAGCGGCGCGGCCGGCGGCGTTCGGGCGTCATGGCCAACAATCCGACCAGGGCCCGCGCCTTTTGTCCGCCGGGCGTGCGGTCATCGCCGCCGCCATCCAGCAACGTCAGATTACCCATCAGGCGTAGCTGCAACGCATGGATCACGGCAATGCTCATCTGCAAAGGAACGCGGCGACCGAGATTCTGACATACCGAAAAACGGACAAGGCCGCAAACACCGTGAATTCTGCGTAAAACCTGCAGGATGGCCGTGGAAATTCCTTTGCGTTTTCGGGCAATCCGCCCAGTCTTGGCGCAGGGTCATTTGAACGAGGGACATTATGGCGATCAGCGGAGCACATGGCGCACATGGCGCGCACGGGGCGCATGGTGCCCACGGCGCACACGGCGCTCATGGGGCGCATGGCGCTCATGGGGCACATGGCGCTCATGGCGGCGGCGGCGGGGGCGATCCATCAGGGGCCATGATGTTGTCCGCCGAAGGGATCATGGGATATTGGGATGGCACCCCGACAAAATCGCCACTGCCGGGTGCAGGCAGTGGGTGGCCTGCGTTCTCGCGCCTGCAGGGCGACGCGCGGCTGGCGGTGTTGCAACATGAGATGGCCCCCTTGTTCCGCGTTGCTGCCAGTGGAGCGGATTTGTCCGTGATCTTGCCCGTTGGCGCCACGGCTGATCTGCTGACGCTGACGCCACCGGTGATTGCGCAGCTGGCCGTGCAGTTGGCGCATGTGCGTGCGGCAGCAGATTTGCGGCCCGACCGGCTGGGCGAAATCTCGGCCCAGATGGGCGACATGATGTCATTCTATGGGTCGCTGTTCCGGTTGCACCCGGATGCGCGGCGCTGGACGCGGATCTTGCTGGCGGCGGCCTACGAGGCCGTCCTGATCCCGGAGATGCGCCTCAAGTTCCACACATCCCTGCCGCGCCCGTTTGATTTCGCGCCCGAAGTGCAGCCCGTCATCACCACGCCGGCGCACAGCACCTACCCCAGCGGCCATGCGACCGAGGCGTTCGCCTTTGCCACGGTACTGCACGGCGTGCGGCGCGCGGCGGAAGGTGCGGCCGATCCGGTGGCTGCGGTGATGGCCGACCTGCTGGCGGCGAATGCCGCGACCAGTTCGGCCTTGCTGCCGTTCCGGCTGGCCGCGCGGATCGCTGACAATCGCACGGTGGCGGGCGTCCATTTCCCGGTCGATTCCGCACACGGGGCGTTGTTGGGCCTGTCGTGCGGGCTGGCGGTGCTGGCCATGTGTCAGACCGCACCGACAAAGGTGCCGACATGGGTGGCCGATGCCGCAGACTGGGTGTCTGATTTCACGCTGGACGCATGGTGCGCGTCGCTACCGGTCTGGAAAACGGCAAGTCAGGCCACCATGCCGGCGGCGGCGACTACCGATCTGCCCGCGATGCTGTTTGCGCATGCAGTAGCGGAATGGGCCTGACGGGCGCAGGCGCGGCTCAGGTCGCAAAGGCCGCCGCCATCAGGCGTTTGGTATAATCCTCGTGCGGGGCATCAAGCACCTGATCGGGGCTGCCTTCTTCCACCACGCGTCCGTCTTTCATCACCATGATATGGTCGGCCATCGCGCGGACCACGGCAAGGTCGTGGCTGATGAACAGATAGGACAGCCCCTGGGCCGTTTGCAGATCGCGCAGCAGGTCAACGATCTGTTTTTGCACCTGCCGGTCCAGCGCCGATGTCGGTTCGTCCAGCACCACGACGCGCGGCTTCAGGATGATGGCCCGCGCGATGGCAATGCGTTGACGCTGTCCACCGGAAAATTCATGCGGATAGCGGCTGCGCAGTGCAGGGTCGAGGTTCACCTCTTCAAGCGCGCGGGCGGCACGGTGATCGCGGTCTTTGGCGGACATGCCCGGTTCATGCACCAGCAAGCCCTCGCTGACGATCTGGCCCGCCGTCATGCGCGGACTGAGCGATCCGAACGGGTCCTGCATCACGCATTGCAGCTGCCGCCGCAGCGGGCGCATCTGCGCCACACTCAGGCCGGCGATGTCCTGCCCGTCAAACCGGATGGCGCCTTCACTGGGCATCAGGCGCAGCAGAGCCCGTGCAAAAGTCGATTTTCCGGAACCGGATTCGCCGACGATTCCGATGGTCTGCCCTTGCCGCAATGTGATCGACACGCCATCAACCGCCCGCAGATCATCGTGTCTGCCACCAAACAAACCGCCGCCGCGCCGGAAGGTGACGTTCACGTTGCGCCCTTCCATCATCACGGGTGCCTCCGCAGCCACCGGGGCCTTGCGCCCCGACGGTTCCGCCTCGATCAGCGCGCGGGTATAGGCATGACGGGGCGCAGTAAAGATTTCCTCGGTCGCGCCTTCCTCGACCACCTCACCCTGGCGCATCACATAGACGCGCTGGGCAATACGCCGCACGATGTTCAGATCATGGGTAATAAAGACCATGGCCATACCCAGGCGCTTTTGCAGCGCCATCATCAGATCAAGGATTTCGGCCTGTATCGTGACATCAAGTGCAGTCGTCGGTTCGTCCGCGATCAGCACATCGGGGTCGTTGGCCAGCGCCATGGCGATCATCACGCGCTGGCGCTGTCCGCCCGACATCTCGTGCGGGTAGTAAGCCATCCGCCCTTCGGGATCAGGAAGCCGCACCAGATCCAGCATTTCGATCGCCCGCGCCCGTGCTGCCACACGCCCCAGCCGCTGATGCCGCAGAATCGGTTCCATCAGCTGATCGCCAATTGTGTAAAGCGGATCAAGCGAGGTCATCGGCTCCTGAAAAATCATCGTGATCTTGCGGCCCCGGATTGCGTTCAGCCCGTCCTTGGACAGTCCGATCAGGTTGGTGCCGCGATAATCGGCGACCCCCGTCGCCACGCCGTTTCCGGCCAGCAAGCCCATCGCCGCCATCATGGCCTGGCTTTTGCCCGAACCGGATTCGCCGACGATGGCCACCGTTTCGCCGGGCATCACCGCGATGTTGATGCCTTTGACGGCTTCAACCACACCATCGGAGGTGTTGAACTGCACATGCATGTTGCGCAGGGAAAGAACCGGGTCTGTCATGTCAGCGATCCTTTGGATCAAGCGCATCGCGCAGCCCGTCCCCAATGAAATTCAGCGCAAACAGCGTGGAGATCAGGAAGAACGCCGGAAAGAACAGCAGCCAGTTCGCCGCAGGCATGTTCCCCGCCCCCTGCGAGATCAGCACCCCCCAGCTTGACATCGGTTCCTGTACGCCCAGGCCAAGATAGGACAGGAAACTTTCCAGGATAATCACCTGTGGCACCAGCAGCGTCATGTAGATCACTACCGGGCCCAGCAGGTTGGGCACAATGTGGCGCAACAAAATGCCCGCGCGCCCGACCCCCAGCGCCTCGGCCGCCTGCACGAATTCCTGCCGCTTCAGTGAAAGTGTCTGCCCTCGCACGATCCGCGCCATATCCAGCCACAGCACGGCCCCCACGGCGATGAACATCAGCACGAAGTTGCGCCCCAGAAACACCACCAGCATGATGACGAAGAACACGAACGGCAGCGAGTAAAGCACATCGACGATGCGCATCATCACCTCGTCCGTCTTGCCGCCGACAAACCCGGCGACCGCTCCGTAAAGCACCCCGATCACCACCGCGACCATCCCTGCCAGCAGCCCGATGGCCAGCGACACCCGCCCCGCGATCAGCGTGCGTGTCAAAAGATCGCGCCCCGTGGCATCGGTGCCAAAGAAGAAATACTTCGGCTCTATTTCGGCGGTCATCGTGGCGCTCAGGCCATCGGCGGCGACCTCGGTCGCGGTGGCATTGAAGAACATGTTCGATCTGTCGATATAGCGGGTCACACGTTCATCAATCGGGCGGCGCGAAGTGACGGTCATGGTGATCTGGCGCCCGGTCTGTTCCCAGCTTTGCAGTTCAAGCCGCCCGCGCTTGATCGCATCGGCAAGTGCGGGTTCAATCATTTCCGCAGTCGGATACGCGGCAATGCTGGGCGGCACGCGGGTGTAGTCCTGATGGATCGTCGAAAACGCATTCGGCGTCAGCATCGGACCAATGATGCACAGCAGCGCAATGATCATCAGGTAAACGCCGCTGACCACTGCGGCACGGTTGACGCGCAGCCGCGCCCATGCGTTTGCCCAAAGCGATCTGCCAGCAGCGGCCGGGGGCAGGGTTACATCAGTCATAGCGCACCCGCGGGTCCACGACGGCGTAAAGCACATCAACGATCAGGTTGAACAGAATGGTGAAAATCGCCACGACGATCACAGTCCCCATGACCAGCGTGTAGTCACGGCTCAGCGCCCCATCGATGAAATAGCGCCCGATGCCGGGGATGCCAAAGACCTTCTCGACAATCAGCGATCCGGTCAGAAGTGCAGCCGCCGCAGGCCCCGCGTACGAGATCACAGGCATGACCGCGCCGCGCAGTGCATGGCGGATTACCACCGAATAATCCGACAGTCCAAGCGCCCGCGCGGTGCGGATGTGGTGCGACCGCAGCGCCTCGATCATGCTGCCGCGCATCAGGCGCGCAACGGTGGCCAGTTGCGGCAACATCAGGGTCAGTACCGGGCCGACCCGGTTGACAAAGGCGCCGTCGTTCCAGCCCCCGACCGGAAACCAGTTCAGCCACAGCGCGAACACAAGCTGGAATATCGGGGCGATGACGAATGTGGGGATCGTGCTGCCCGCCGTTGCCGTGGCAATCACGGCATAATCGGCCGCGCGGTTCTGATACAGCGCCGCAGTGACGCCCAGAACAGTCCCCAGAAAAAGCGCCATGATCAGCGCCATGCCACCCAGCTGCATCGACACTGGCAGACCGTTGCCCAAAATCTCGGCCACGGTGAATTCCGGACGACTGAAGCTCGGCCCGAAATCGCCCTGGAACAGGTTCTTGAGGTAACTCAGGTATTGCTGCCACAAGGGCTGGTCCAGATTGTACAGCCGTTCCAGATTGGCCTTGATGACCGGGTTCAGCTTTTTTTCCTGATCGAACGGCCCGCCGGGGGCGACGCGCATCAGAAAGAAAGAGATGGTGACGATCACGAAAAGCGTCGGAATGGCGATCAGAAACCGCCGCAGCACAAAGCGTATCATGCGGGTGCCCCTTTCAGAACGCGCCGATGACCGCCCCCGCGTCTGGCACAGGGACGGCGACCGAAGGGGTTACATCACGCTCATGAACCGGGTCGGGTGAATGTCCATGACGTTCGGCTCCCAGCCCGACACACGATCAGACACGATCGAATGATAGCCGTAGTGCAGCAGCGGCATCACGCACGCCTCGTCCGCGACACCCAGCTGTTCGGCATCCGAAAGCAGTGTCATGCGCGTGGCGGGGTCCGTTTCGACGGCGGCCTTTGCCAGCAGTTCGTCATAGGCCGGGTTGGTGTACTCACTGCTGTTATTGCCAGCGCCCGACTTGCAGATTGCCAGAAAGTTTTCCGGGTCCTTGTAGTCAGCAATCCAGCCGGAACGGGCGACGTCGAAATCTGCCTTCTGTTCAAGCATGGCAAAATGGGTCACGGCGTCCGCGTTCAGCAACGTCACCTCGATACCAAGGGGTTTCAGCTGTTCCTGAATCGCCACTGCCGTGTTGTTGTGGTTTTCCGAGGTGTTGAAACTGATCTGCATCTGCAATGGATTGTCAGGGCCGTAGCCCAGGCTGGCCAGCATTTCCGCCGCTTTGTCTTCGCGGTCGATCTGCGGAATTTCAGCAAAGTCCAGCAACCGCGAGGTATAGCCCGTGATCCCCGGCGGAACGAATGAATAGGCCGGAATCATCGTGTTCTGCCACACTTCTTCGGCCAGGTAATCGCGGTCAATCGCCATCGAAATCGCCTGTCGCAGTTCCAGATTGTTCCACGGCTCTTCCGGCAGTTTGAACATGTAGTAGTAGGTGCCAAGATAGGGACCAACCTTGACCTGTTCACCAAACTTGGCCGTCATGTCCGTCAGCTGTTCGGTGGGGAAGTCGTCGTTCATGTCCAGCTCGCCCGCCTCGAACCGCTTGATCGCGGCGGAACGGTCTTCGGTCGGAAAGTAGTTGACGGTATCCAGCATCACGGTCGCTGCATCATAGAACGCCGGGTTCTTCGACAGTGCCAGATGGTCGTTCGGCGTGAACGATGTCAGCATGAACGGCCCGTTCGAGATCAGGTTACCCGGCTTGGTGAAATCATCGCCGAATGCGGTGATGTTGGCCTGGCTGACCGGATAAAGCGCCTGGTGGGTCAGCATTTCCAGGAAATACGGGGTGGCTGCGTTCAGCGTCACCTCGAAAGTCAGATCGTCGGTCGCCTTCACGCCCAGTTCGGCCGGCGGCGTCTCGCCGGCTGTGATGGCTTCGGCATTCACGATGGGGGCCAGCATATACGCGTATTCGGCGGCGGTGGCGGGGTCGACGACCCGCTGCCAGGAAAAGACGAAATCCTGCGCCGTCACGGGTGATCCATCCGACCACTTGCCATTGGCGCGCAGTTTGAACGTATAGATCGTGCCATCCTCGGACACTTCCCAGCTTTCGGCAGCACCGGGGATCAGCTCGGCCTTGGTGTCCTGCATGACCAGACCGCTGAACAGATCGCGCATGATGTTCGCTTCCTGCACGGTCGACACCTTGTGCGGGTCGAGCGATTCCGGGTCACCGGTATTGCCACGGTTCAGCACCATCTCGGCGAAGGCCCCGCTTGATGTCATCAGCAGGACAGAACTGCACAGAAGCAGCGACTTGACGTTCAGCATCGTCGGTCATCTCCCATTGTTGTGGTGGTCAACCTTGCGGCCTCACCTCTGGTGTTGCATCCCGTTCAAGGCGACGGGCGTCAGAACAGCGCAGGTGTCGCAGACGGCGACGTGAAACGCTTAATCAGTTCGGTATTCCGCACGGTCGTTCATTCATAAATGTGGCGCGCAGCCCAGTGGTCAAGCAGACTGGCTGACTATCGCGCACTCCACAGGAAACAGTACCGGAACGGAAGAGACGCCGTTACGTAAATCAACCTAAGATAGAATTTATATCCTGTGACAGGCGCAAAGTCGCCGACCCGGTCAGGCCTCCAGGATCGTGCCCCAGCCGATCCGTACATCCGGGATCGGGGATGGCGGCC
>JAYSSN010000139.1:0-11518 GCA_043720555.1 Rhodobacterales bacterium
TATTCACCTATGATCAACCGCGCCTGCCCCGACGGTGCCTTTGACACCGCGACCCTGTGTCAAACCGGGGCCAGGCGGGCCTGCACCGAAACCATCGCAGGCCAGCCGCAACAGCCGATCAATCTGTTGGTCACCGCGCGCCAGGCGCACGATCTGGTGGACGGTCATCGCCAGCACGCCATCAGGTTCCGCCGCATGCAGGCCGCGCGCTGACCGCATGCAGTAGACCGCACCGGACCCGGCCATCGCCGTGATCGGCAGTCTGCGTCAGGCGTTTTACCCTGAGGCAATCCACAAATCGCCGGTGACGATATGACCAGTGCCTGTCGCGACAGCCGCCTTACCCTTCACCTGCCTTGCAAGCACTTTCCAGATTTTTAAGGCCGCGCATTGCGAACGTGGATAGCATCGGTGCCACCGGATGTGTCAGCTGGCACGCTGATACGCGGCAAATGCCAAACGTCTTGGCTGCTGGAGGCTGGCGTCATGTCGAACCTTTCACGCACCGGCATCCCCGCAGGGATCTGGGTGCTGGGCTGCGTCAGCCTGCTGATGGATATCTCGTCCGAGATGATCCACAGCTTGTTGCCGCTGTTTCTGGTGACAAGCCTGGGGGCCAGTGCCCTGATGATCGGGTTGATCGAAGGGGTGGCCGAGGCGACGGCTCTGATCGTCAAGGTATTCTCGGGTGTACTCAGTGACTGGGTCGGGCGACGCAAGGGGCTTGCGTTGATTGGTTATGGTCTTGGTGCGGTCACCAAACCCCTGTTTGCGCTGGCTCCGTCGATTGGCGTTGTGCTGACCGCGCGACTGCTGGACCGAATTGGCAAGGGCATTCGCGGCGCGCCCCGTGACGCGCTTGTAGCCGATATCACCCCGCCCGCGTTGCGCGGTGCGGCGTTCGGGCTGCGCCAGTCGCTCGATACGGTGGGGGCGTTTGCAGGGCCGCTGATCGCTGTGGGGTTGATGCTGCTGTGGGCCAATGACTTTCAGGCGGTGTTCTGGGTGGCGGTCATCCCTGGCGCCATGGCGGTGGCCTTGCTCGCCTTTGGCATCACAGAGCCGCCCCGCGCGCCCGGCACGATCCCGCAAAACCCGATCAGCCGTATCAATCTGGCACGGCTGTCGCCGGTTTATTGGCGGGTGGTGGGTATTGGTGCGGTATTTACGCTGGCCCGGTTCAGCGAGGCGTTCCTGGTCCTGCGCGCGGCACAGGGGGGCATTGCGCTGGCGCTGGTCCCGCTGGTCATGGTGGCAATGAACGTGGTTTATGCGCTGTCGGCGTACCCGTTCGGGCGGCTGTCAGACCGGATCAGCCACCGCACACTGTTGATCGGCGGGCTGGTGGTGCTTATTGCCGCCGATCTGACCCTCGCCAGCAGCGCCCACTGGGCGGTGGTGCTGGCCGGTGTGGCGCTCTGGGGTCTGCACATGGGCATGACCCAGGGCCTGCTTGCAGTCATGGTGGCCGATACTGCCCCCGACGATCTGCGCGGAACCGCGTATGGCTTTTTCAACCTGGTCAGCGGCGTCGCGCTGCTGATCGCCAGCCTTGTCGCAGGTCTGCTGTGGGATGGCTTTGGCGCGCCCGCCACGTTCCTGACGGGGGCTGCGTTCAGCGGCATCGCCTTGGTGCTGCTGATCAGCAATCACAGCCAGCGGCGGGCCCGCCCGCGACAAAAGCCTGCACCACCTTCGTCGGCCCGCATGGACACCGCCCAGCAAGCAGAACCGCGCACGGGTCCGGATGCGGGCGACGCTGGCAAAACCGGCTTCGGGCACGGCGACCGTGGCAGGAAATGACTGTCGCACCGATCCTGTGCCGATGCGCCGCTGCGTCGGCCACATGCCCGGACACGTTCGGCCTGACGATACCCTGACCGCGCGCCAACCTGATGCTGGCTGCCAGCCTGTCAGGGTTGGCATCACCCGTGAGCCTGCGCGAGTCTTGCGTATTGCCGTCGTGTGGGGCATTAATTGGTCCGTACCCGATGCTTTTCCTGCCCGGCTTTGGTGTTGTCCTGCAAATGCAGCATCCGGAGCGACTGACAGGTGCCATCGGCACAAGTTGGCACGCGGCGACACGCGGCTTTCAATCTTGAAACCCACGCAGGATGTGAACCAATGCGGCGCCAGTTTACCGACTGATATGCGTCGTGGCGAATGGCTATTGACTCAAACAGTCGGGACATGCTGCCCTTGTAAAGGGGTTTACTAAACCGATTCACTTGATGGGAACAGCCCATGGTGGTGGCGAGTCTGAAGGATGTGGCGCTGACGGCGGGGGTTTCCGTCACGACCGTCTCACGCTTTCTCAACGGATCGCTTGAACTGCCCGACCGCACCCGCACTGCGATCCAAGCCGCGATCCGCACCCTGAATTATCTGCCCAATCCGCATGCCCGCAGGCTTAGCCTCGGGCGGTCCGATACAATCGGCCTCGTCATCCCCGATATCGCGACACCGTTCTTTGCGACCCTGGTCGCGGCGGTCGAGGCCGAGGCCGACCGGCGCGGCCTGGGCCTGACCTTGCACGCCACACTGAACCGCGGGGAACGTGAGCTGGCGTATCTGCAGGCGATCCGGCGCAATCAGGTGGACGGCCTGATCTTTGTGACCAATCACCCCGACGACGGCACCCTCGCCGCGGCGATCAACGCCAGCGGCCCTGTCGTCATTCTGGACGAGGACGTTGGCGGTACGGCGGTACCCAAGCTGTTTTGCGACAATGACAACGGCGGCTACATGGCCGGGCGGCACCTTGCGGATGCGGGGCATCGCCATGTGCTGTTCATTGGCGGGGCGGACGCGATGCTCAGCGGTGCGCGGCGCTTTGCAGGCTTTCATCGTGCCTTGACTGATATCTGGGGAAAAGACGCCCGGATCGAGCGGTATGCAGGTGACTATTCGACCGGGTCTGGTCAGGCCGCAGCACAGCGCATGCTGGCCGCGCGGCTGGATGTGACCGCCATCTTCGCCACCTCGGACGAAATCACCATCGGGGTTCTGGAAGTGCTGCAGGGTGCGGGCCTTCGCGTGCCACAGGACATTTCACTTGTCGGGTTCGACGATGTCGGTCCGCTGCACCTTTTCGCACCTGCCGTGACAGCAGTGCGCCAGCCGGTCCGGTCCCTGGGCGCTCGCGCCCTTGCCCTGCTTCTGGATACCGACTGGACCGATCCGACCAATCTCCCACCAGAGGAGATCATGCCTGTCACCCTGATCGCGCGGAACTCCGTTGCGCCGCCGATCCGGTCTTGAACCGCAACGACAACACAGGGGTAAAGACAATGAAAATGACTGCAAGTGCTGTACTTTCGCGTCGTGGCCTTGGCTTGCTACTTGGCTCCGCCGTCATGCTGGCGGCGAACCCTGCGGTGGCGCAGGATAAAAAGACATTCGCCCTTGTCCAGATCAACCAGCAGGCGCTGTTCTTCAACCAGATGAACGAAGGGGCGCAGAAGGCGGCGGATGCCGCCGGGGTTGAACTGGTGATCTTCAACGCCAACAATGACCCTGCCGCCCAGAACAGCGCCATCGAGACCTATATCCAGGAAGGCGTGGACGGTATTGCCATTGTCGCCATCGACGTGAACGGGATCATGCCGGCGGTCGATCAGGCGGTGGCGGCGGGCATTCCGGTGGTTGCCATCGACGCGATCCTTCCCGAGGACGGCACACAATCGGCCGTGATCGGCGTGGACAACGGCAAGGCTGGCGCTGATCTTGGCGCCTACTTTGTCGAGTATGCCAAGGGTGCCGGTGGCGCCAAGATCGGTGTCGTGGGCGCGCTGAATTCCTTCATCCAGAACCTGCGCAAGGACGGTTTCGAGGGGGTTTTGACGGGTGTCGAGGGGATCACCATGGCCGGGACCGTCGATGGCCAGAACGTTCAGGACACGGCGCTGGCGGCGGCGGAAAACCTGATGACCGCGAACCCCGACATGACGGCGATCTATGCCACAGGTGAGCCGGCGTTGCTGGGGGCGGTTGCTGCCGTGGAAAGTCAGGGGCGGCAGGCCGACGTCAAGGTGTTCGGCTGGGACCTGACCGCCTCGGCTGTTGCCGGGATCGACGCGGGCTATGTCGAGGCCGTGATCCAGCAGGACCCCGCAGGCATGGGGGCCGCCGCAATTGACGCGCTGACGACGATCACCGAAGGCGGCACGGTCGAGCGGAACATCTCGGTCCCCGTCACGATCGTCACCAAGGCGAACGTGGACGACTTCCGGTCCATGTTCGAATGACCGAGATGGCGCTTCACCCCGAAGCGTCCGATGCGGGAGGGGGACGCCCCCTCCCGCACAACGTTCCGCTGGTTTCGCTGCGGGGAATTTCCCTGACCTTCGGGTCGCATCAGGCGTTGCGGGGTGTTGATCTGGATGTGCTGCCGGGCGAGTGTCTTGGCCTGATCGGCGACAATGCGGCGGGCAAATCGACCCTGTCGAAGGTGATGTCGGGCACCTACATTCCCGATGCCGGAACGATCAGCGTCGACGGCGAACCGGTCCGCTTTTCCGGCCCGTCCGATGCGCGCGCCCGGCAGATCGAGATGGTGTTTCAGGACCTGAGCCTGTGCGACCATGTCGATGTGGTGGGCAACCTCTTTCTGGGGCGCGAACTGACGCGCGGTCCGTTTCTGGACCAGAAACGGATGCTGGCTGAAGGGCGGCAGATGCTGGACGCCCTCGAAATCCGCATCCCGCGCCTGACGGCCAAGGTGGAAAAGCTGTCGGGCGGCCAGCGTCAGGCCATTGCCATCGCGCGGGCGGCCAGTTTCCAGCCACGCGTGCTGATCATGGACGAGCCGACCTCGGCCCTTGCCGTGGCCGAGGTGGAAGCGGTGCTGGCGCTGATCAGCCGCGTCAAGGCCAAGGGCGTGGGCGTCGTTCTGATCACCCACCGTCTGCAGGACCTGTTCCGCGTCTGCGACCGGATTGCCGTGATGTATGAAGGCACGAAAGTTGCCGAACGGATGATCGGCGAGACGAACCTGCAGGAACTGGTTGATCTGATCGTCGGGAAGGGGGCGCAGTGATGTCAGGCTATTCCGAACGCGGCAAGGGCTCGCCGGTCGCGGATTTCGTGGCCGAACACGCGCAGGTTCTGTCCATCGCAGTGTTCTTTCTGGCCTGCATGCTGCTGTTCAGCATGCTGAGTTCGACGTTCCTGACCACGGGCAACATCCTGAACATCGTCCGTCAGGCGGCTCCGGTGCTGATCGTGGCCGTGGCCATGACGCTTGTCATCACCACGGCGGGGATCGATCTGTCGGTCGGGTCCACTGTGGCCCTGGTCAATGCTGTGGCGGCCATTGCGTTGGCAGCCGGACTGGACTGGATACTCGTCGTTGTGCTGATGCTGGTGTTGGGCGGGCTGATCGGGGCCATTCAGGGTTGGTTCATCGCCTATCAGGGCATCCCGGCCTTCATCGTCACATTGGCGGGGCTTTCGATCCTGCGCGGCTATGCGCTGTACCTGACCGAAGGCTATTCGATCCCCATCACCGATGTGCCCGGTTTTTTCTGGCTGGGGCGCGGCACGCTTGCCGGGTTTCCGGTGCCGGCGCTGATCTCGATCCTGGTGGCAATCCTTGGGTTTGTCGTGATGCTGCGGACGCGCTATGGGCGGCAGGTCGTCGCCGTGGGGTCCAACATGGAGGCGGCGCGGCGTGTGGGGATGCCCGCGCTGTGGACAGTTGCGTCGGTCTATGTGGTCTCGGGCGTGGCGTGCGCGATTGCGGGGCTTCTGATCGCGGCACGGCTGGGGTCGGGGTCATCCAACGCGGCGGTGGGGTTCGAGTTGCAGGTCATTGCCGCCGTCGTGCTGGGCGGCACCTCGCTGATGGGCGGCAAGGCCAGCATGGTCGGCACAGTGCTGGGCACCATGACGATTGCCGTGATCGGCAACGGGCTGATCCTTGTCCATATCTCGCCCTTCTTCACGCAGATCGTGACGGGCACGATCATCCTTCTGGCGATCTGGATGAATACCAAACTGTTCAGCGGCGGCCTGCGCCTTGGAAGGAAACCCAGATGACGGACGAACGGTCTGAGACGCATGTCGGGTCGGGTCTGGTGATGACGGTGAATGGCCCGATCAAAAGCGCCGATCTTGGCGTGACGCTGATGCACGAGCATTTGCAGAACGACTGTTCCTGCTGGTGGAATCCGCCGAAAGAGCCGGAACGACAGCATCTGTCCGAGGGGCCGGTGAGGATCGAGATCCTGGCCGAGCTGCGGCAGGATCCGTTTGTCAACAAGCACAACATCGCGCTGGATGACCTGGACCTTTGCATCGAGGAAATAGCTGATTTCGCCAAGGCAGGCGGACGCACGGTGGTGGACCCCACCTGCCGCGGGATCGGGCGCGATCCGGTGAAACTGCGCCGCATTGCCGCCGAGACGGGGCTGAACATCGTGATGGGGGCAGGCTACTACCTCGGGTCCTCGATGCCGGACGAAATGGCGCGCCTGTCGATAGATGACATCGCAGACCAGATCGTGGCCGAAGCCCTGCACGGCACCGACGGCACCGATGCACGGATCGGGCTGATCGGCGAGATCGGCGTGTCGTCGGATTTCACGGCTGACGAAGAAAAGTCGTTGCGCGGGGCGGCGCGCGCTCAGGTGCGAACCGGCCTGCCGCTGATGGTGCATCTGCCAGGCTGGTTCCGGCTTGGTCACCGCGTGCTGGACATTGCCGAGGCGGAAGGCGCCAATCTTGCGCACACCGTTCTGTGCCACATGAACCCGTCGCACGACGACTGGAACTATCAGCGCACCATTGCGGAACGGGAGGCTTTCATCGAATTCGACATGATCGGCATGGACTACTTCTATGCCGATCAGCAGGTGCAGTGCCCCAGCGACGACGAGGTGGCGCGGGCGATCGTGCGGCTTGCCGATGCGGGGCATCTGGACCGGGTGCTGTTGTCGCAGGACGTGTTCATCAAGATGATGCTGACGCGCTACGGGGGGAACGGCTATGCCTTTGTGCAGCGCCACTTCCTGCCGCGCCTCGCGCGTCACGGGTTGGACGCCAAGGCGCGCGGTATGCTGATGGTCACAAATCCCCGGCGGGTCTTCGACGCGGCCGTTTGACGATAACGAAAGGATTTGCCATGACAACAAAGGTTCTTCTGGTCGGTGAAAGCTGGGTGTCATCCGCCACCCATTACAAGGGCTTTGACCAGTTCGGCAGCGTGACGTTTCATCTGGGGGCCGAGCCTTTGGTCGCGGCGCTGAAAGGGTCAGCGTTTGATTTGACCTACATGACAGCACATGATGCGGTGGAACAGTTCCCCTTCGCGATGGAAGGGCTGGATGCCTATGATGTGATCATCCTGTCAGACATCGGGGCCAATTCATTCCTGCTGCCCCCCGCCGTCTGGCTGCGGTCGCAAACCGTTGCAAACCGGCTGCGTCTGATCAAGGCCTGGGTGGAGCGGGGTGGCGGCCTGTTGATGGTGGGCGGTTACTTCAGTTTTCAGGGGATCGACGGCAAGGCCCGCTGGCGCAAGACCCCGGTCGAGGATGTGCTGCCAGTCACCTGTCATCCGTGGGATGACCGGGTCGAGATGCCTGAAGGGGCCGTGGCCGATGTGCTGCAGCCGGACCACCCGGTGATGGCGGGATTGGGCAGCAACTGGCCCTTCGTTCTGGGCGTGAACGAGGTTGAGGTGCGACCGGGGGCCGAGGTGCTGGCCTGCATTCCCAAAGCTCAGGGCGGCCATCCGCTGCTGGTGCTGGGTGGCTTTGGCAAGGGGCGGACGGCGGCCTGGACATCGGATATCGGGCCGCACTGGCTGTCGCCAGCGTTCTGCAACTGGGAGGGCTATGGCCGGCTTTGGAAAAACCTGCTGGGCTGGCTGGCGCAGACCCGTGGTTAGGTGCAGGTCTCATCCCTGCGTCAGGATGTGCGCCAGTTCAGCCTGCGTCGGAAAGGCCGCAACCGTGCCCGCGCGCGCTACCGTTAGCCCCGCAGCCGCCGCTGCGTGGCGCAGGGCACGGGTATCAAGTGCAGCACCCCGCAACGCCGCCGAGGCCAGCGCCGTTGCCATGAAGCAATCCCCCGCCCCCGTCGTATCCACGACGGTGCAGGGCACCGGCGGGACCGCGTCGCTCTGGCCCGCCGACAAAAGCCGCGCCCCCGCCGGGCCAAGCGTCAGCACGACCTGCCCGACCCCTGCCGCCAGCAGCGCCGGGGTACCGCCAAGCGCCGTCGCTTCGCCCTCATTCACAAACACCGTGTCCACCAGCCGCCACAGCCCGCCGAAAAAGGCGCGCAGGGGCGAGGGGTTCACCGCCGTGCGCAGCCTCATCGCCCGGGCCTGCTGCAATGCGGCCATGGTCGTCGCCTCGGCCAGATTGCCCTGCATCACCAGAAGATCGCCCGCCCGTGCGCCCCTCAGCATCGCACAAGCCGCCTGTGGCGTCAGTCCCGACGCCGCCGCGTTGGTAGTGATGATCGCATTCTCGCCCGCCCGCGTCCGCAGCACGATGGAAAAATCGCTGGCCGCGCCGGCCACGACATCAAGCAGCGCCTCGATGGGTTCCGCCGCCAGCCGGGTGCGGATCTCGTCTGCGCGGGTGTCCTCGCCCACCGCAGCACCCAGACGGCAGGCAAGCCCCGCGCGACCCAGCACGATCGCCTGGTTTGCGCCCTTGCCGCCGAGATCGCGCGGCCCCGCCTGGCCATGGATGGATGCACCGGCTGCGGGCAAATCCGCCACCGTCACGGTTTCGTCCAGTGCCACGTTGCCAATCACGAAGGCGCGCATCTTGCCGTCATCTCTCTGTCGAAAGGATCTCTGATGCCAAGCATATCGAACCGTTCCGCTGGCGCGATAGCCGAAATCTTCGGGCGAAACAAAGTGCTGATCGGCATGATCCATTGCCCGCCCTTTCCCGGAGCGCCACGCTATCGCGGGGCCACGATGGACAGCCTCTATGACGCCTGCCTGCGCGATGCCGAGGCCCTGATTGCCGGCGGCCTGCATGGCCTCATCATCGAAAATCATGGCGACATCCCGTTTTCCAAGCCCGACGATATCGGCCCCGAAACCCCGGCCTTCCTGTCGGTCGTGACTGACCGGGTGCGTCGCGCAACGGGCGTGCCCGTGGGCATCAACGTGCTGGCGAACGCGCCGCTGCCTGCGCTTGCCACGGCTGTGGCGGGCGGGGCCGCGTTCATTCGCGTGAACCAGTGGGCCAACGCCTATGTCGCCAATGAGGGGTTCATGGAGGGTCGCGCTGGCGAGGCGCTGCGCTACCGGTCGCTCTTGCGGGCCGAAAACGTCCGCATCTTCGCCGATGCGCATGTCAAGCACGGCAGCCACGCCATTGTCGCGGATCGTTCCATCCCCGAACTGACCCGTGACCTTGCGTTCTTCGATGCCGATTGCGTCATCGCCACCGGCCAGCGTACCGGCCATGCCGCAAGTCTGGACGAGATCGACGAAATCGCCGGGGCGACACAACTGCCCGTGCTTGTGGGGTCGGGTGTCACCGAGGACAATATCGTGCCGATCCTTTCACGCACGAGCGGCGTTATCGTGGCGTCGTCGCTGAAGGTGGGCGGGGTCTGGTGGAACCCGGTGGAACCCGCACGCGTCCGGCGCCTGGTCGACCGGGCGGCTGAAGGCTTGTCAGACCCAAGTCCCTGAAAAATTCAGTCCGCCCGCGCCGTGTTCCCGCGATCCGTCACAGACCTGCCCCGGTGGTAGCCGCTGTGGGAGTCGAACCCACACGCCCCTACGGGCAACGGATTTTAAGTCCGGTCTGTCTACCATTCCAGCAAGCGGCCACGGCACCCTGTCTAGGGGCAGTGTCAGGCCCGCTCAAGGCCGAAATGCGCGGGCTTTGTTGACAGTGCCCGTCGCCCACGACCATATGGCGACACGCAAAAGCGTATGGGAGTCCGGCATGAAAAGCAAAGTCTATGGCAGCGCGGCCGACGCATTGGATGGTCTGCTGTTTGACGGCATGTTCATCGCATCCGGCGGCTTTGGCCTGTGCGGTATTCCGGAGCTGTGCATTGCGGCGATCCGCGCTGCTGGCACCCGCAATCTGACCGTCGCCTCGAACAACGCGGGCGTTGACGGCTTTGGCCTTGGGGTGCTGCTCGAATCGCGGCAGGTCAAGAAGATGATTTCATCCTACGTTGGCGAAAACGCCGAATTCATGCGCCAATTTCTGAGCGGCGAGCTGGAGCTGGAGTTCAACCCCCAAGGCACGCTTGCCGAGCGCATGCGCGCGGGTGGCGCCGGCATCCCCGGCTTTTACACCAAAACCGGCGTCGGCACCGTGATCGCGGATGGCAAAGAGGTGAAAACCTTCGACGGACAGGATTACATCCTGGAACGCGGCATCGTCGCCGATCTGTCCATCGTCAAGGCGTGGAAGGCCGACCCGTCCGGCAACCTCGTGTTCCGCAAGACTGCCCGCAACTTCAATCCGCCCGCCGCCACCTGCGGCACGGTCTGCGTGGCGGAAGTGGAGCAAATCGTTCCCCTCGGCGCGCTGGATCCCGACACCATCCACCTGCCCGGCATCTATGTACACCGCATCGTGCAGGGCACCCACGAAAAGCGCATCGAACAGCGCACCGTCCGCAAGAAGGAGGCCGTATAATGCCCTGGGACCGCAACCAGATGGCCGCCCGTGCCGCACAGGAATTGCAGGACGGCTGGTATGTGAACCTCGGCATCGGGATCCCGACGCTGGTGTCAAATTACATCCCGCACGGGATCGAGGTCACGCTGCAATCCGAAAATGGCATGCTGGGCATGGGCCCCTTCCCCTATGAGGGGGAGGAGGATGCCGATCTGATCAACGCCGGCAAGCAAACCATCACCGAACTGCCGCAAACCGCATTCTTCGACAGCGCCCAGTCGTTTGCCATGATCCGGGGCGGCAAGATCGCCATGGCGATCCTCGGCGCGATGGAGGTGGCCGAAAACGGCGATCTGGCCAACTGGATGATCCCCGGCAAGCTGGTCAAGGGCATGGGCGGGGCGATGGACCTTGTCGCTGGCGTGGGCCGCGTGGTGGTGGTGATGGATCACACATCGAAGCACGGCGAGAGCAAGGTGCTGCGCGCCTGCACCCTGCCGCTGACGGGCCGTGCGGTTGTCGACCGGATCATCACAAACCTTGGCGTCCTTGATGTGGTCCCCGGAGGCCTCAGAATCGTGGAACTGGCCGACGGCGTGACCGACGCCGAAATCCGCACGGCAACCGAGGCGACACTGGTCAACTGACGCAAATCCCCGGCTGCCATGCCCCCAACAACGACAGACCGATGCCCGTGCCGGTTTCGCGTTGTACAACTGCCCGGCTGCGCGGTCAGGGGCGCTGCAAACGCTGAAAGGGACGCCGCCACCGCAATCACGCGATGTTACAAAAATTCGCGTTATTCCATTAGAGCGTGTCGCGTTTAATCGGTTCTGTATCCTGCCGCTTTGAAGAAGTTGTAGCATTCTTCATCGGTGAACAGATTGCAGACGTGGCCGACC
>JAYSSN010000140.1:0-11506 GCA_043720555.1 Rhodobacterales bacterium
CGCAGGTTTTCCACCCAGCCGCGCCCGAACCACGGATTGCGGATGATCGCCAGCGCCGCCACCAGTCTGGTGGGCGTTGGTACAGCTTTGCCGCCTTCGATGCGGGTGGTCTGGATTTGCAGCAGGGTACGGCGGATTTCGGCGGGCATGGTCGTCTTTCACAAAAAAGGGCGGGCTTTCAGGCAAAGGCGGGAATGACTTCGGTGCAGAACAGTTCCATCGAGCGTTTCTGTTCAGCGTGGCCCAGGCCCAGGCTGGCATAGTAGATGAATTCGTCCACCCCCAGCGCCTCATAGGTTTTCAGCTTGGCAATCACTTCATCCGGCGTGCCGAACATCAGATTGCGTGTCAACATCTCGGGATCATATTCCGCCCGATTGCCCAGTTGGTCAAAGGGGATCGCGCGGGGAAAACCGTTTTCGACATCACCCATATTCTTGAACAGGTTTTCGAACTGGCTCAACTGCCGCTGCGCCGCCCGGACCGGCACCATCCAGTCCGCTTTTCTGTCATACACCGCCGTGTGGCGCATCATCGCCATGATCGGGCGCTTCATGCCGGGGTTGTTGGCCATCGCCTCGTCCATCCGGCCCATGTAGGTTTCCGCCTCGGCCATGTCGCGGGTCAGGGGCCAGGACATGATGTTGCAGCCAGTCTTGACCGCGTAATCATAGGTGATCGGCGCCCGCGCCGCGATCCAGACCGGGACGTTCTTTTGCAAGGGCTTGGGTACCGAGGTCGCTTTGGGAAAGGACCAGAACTCGCCATCATGCTCGTAATCACCCGCCCACAGTTTTTGGACCACCGGCAGCATTTCCTGCATGTGGCGCCACGCGTCCGACTGTTTCAGCCCAGGATGCATCCGGTCAAACTCGCGCTGATAGGCGCCCGAACCGATGCCAAACTCCAGCCGCCCGCCCGAGATCAGGTCGAAGAATGCAGCTTCTCCGGCCAGTCTGATCGGGTGCCAATAGGCCGCCACAGCGACGGCTGGCCCAAGGCGTATGGTGTCAGTATGGGCAGCCCACCATGCCAGAATTGAGAATGGATTGGGCGCGATCGTCATTTCCAGCGCGTGATGCTCTGCCGCCCAGGCGATGTTGAAGCCGCCCTGATCGGCCATCTGCACCATCTCCAGCGTGTGGCGCGCCACGTCCTTCATATCCAGAGTGTCGTCCATCCGCTCCAGATTGATCGCAAGTTGAAACTTCATGCTCATTTTCCCTCAGCGCGAAACAAACTGGCTGCCCAGTGGTTCATCAGATGTGTTGATCCAGGCCGTCTTGGGCCGCGTGTAATCGTAAACCGCCTGCAGCCCGCTTTCGCGGCCATAGCCGGAGTTCTTCATGCCGCCGAACTCGGCAATCGGCGACACGGCGCGGTAGGTGTTGACCCAGACGATGCCGGCCTTGACCGCCTTGACCATGCGCAACTGCCGTGCGCCGTCGCGGGTGAAAATGCCTGCGGCCAGCCCGTGTTCGGTTTGATTGGCCAACCGGATGGCGTCAGCCTCATCCTTGAAGCGCAACACGCTCAGCACCGGGCCGAACATTTCGGTATCGACGATGTGCAGATCGGGGCTGGGGCAGTCGATGATCGTCGGATGGTAAAACCGGCCCGCCAGCCCGTCGACCCGCTGCCCGCCACACAGCACGCGCCCGCCTTCGGCAACGGCACGCGCCACTTCACGCTCGACGCAGTCCAGTTGCCCTGGCGTGCAGATCGGCCCCATTTCGGTGTCATCCGCCAACGGATCACCGATCTTGATCTGTCCTGCGAGGGCGACCATCCGTTCCAGAAAAGCGTCGGCAATCGTATCTTGCAACAACAGCCGCGAGCCTGCGACGCAGCTTTGCCCGGTGGCGCCAAAAATGCCGGAAATCGCGCCATTCACGGCACTCTCGAGGTTGGCATCATCAAACACGATGATCGGGGATTTTCCGCCCAGTTCCAACGACACTTGCGCGAAATTGTTGGTGGAATTGGTCAATATCTGCCGCGCCGCCCCCGGCCCGCCGGTAAAGGACACCCGCGCGACCAGTTTGTGAGAGGTCAGCACCCGCCCACACGGATCGCCGTGCCCGCTGATGATGTTGACCACCCCCGGCGGTATTCCCGCCGCCTCGATCAACTGACCGAATTCCAGCATCGGGGCGGACGCATGCTCTGACACCTTCAGAACCACCGTATTTCCGGCGGCCAGAGCCGGGCCGATCTTCACCGCAGACAGAAACAGTTGCGAGTTCCACGGCACCACGGCGGCGATCACCCCAAGCGGTTCGCGCCGGGTGAAAACGAACATGTCGGGCTTGTCGATCGGCAGGGTCTCGCCATGGATCTTGTCCGCACATCCGGCAAAGAAGTGAAAGAATTCGGCGATATACCTGGCCTGCCAGCGGGTTTCCTTCAGCAATTTACCGGTGTCGAGCGTCTCGACCGTGCCAAGAGCCTCGGACTTTTCCAGCAAAAGATCAGCCAGCCGCCGCAGACAATGGCCGCGCTGGGTGGCTGTCATTGCAGGCCATGCGCCGTGGTTGAATGCCCGGTCCGCCGCCCGCACTGCCCGGTCAACATCGTCTGCCGTCGCCTCGGGGATCATGGCCCAGACTTTGCCGGTGGTCGGATTGACGCTGTCGAACACAGCACCGTCACTGGCGCCCACCCATTCGCCATCAATCAGCATCTTGTAATGTTTCAGGTCAGTCATTGCGGGGTCTTTCTCAGGTAATTGTTGCACTGCGGGCCGGGCAGACTTGCGGCACGACGCAGTGATAATTGCCGTCAAGATAGGCCAATGGGGCCGCAAACCCGTCGCGCACGCTTTGGACCTGACAAATAAAGATGCTGTGACTACCTGCAGGAACGATCTGGTTGACCAAACCCGAAAAGATGGTGGCGCCATCGATCTGCGGTGCGGACCCCCGCACGCCATAATAATCAACACCGGAAAACCGATCTTCGACCAGATGATCATCCCGGCCCGCAAAGCGGTTGGCAAGGTCATGCCTGTCTTGTGGCAAGACGTTGATGCAAAGATTGCCATTGGCCGCGACAGCGTCCGCAATCCGGCTGCCTGACAGCAAACACACAAGGATCATCGGAGGGTCCGCCGAAACCGATGAAAATGCACTGACGGTCGCACCGTGACAGCCTGCAGACCCGTCGGTTGTCACAACCGCGACGGAACTGGCAACCCGGCGCATGGTGCGCACAAATGCATCGCGGGCCAAGGACATGGGTCCGTCAGATGTGATGCTTGTCATGGGCCGCTCTCCTGTGCCACAGCAGCATCCTGTCAGGCTGCGACATATTGTCATAACGAAATTTTTGGCATATTTAGTTCGATAAAGTCGAATTTACAGAGATCAAATGAACATCATCGGGTTGCAAACCTTTGTGTCGATCGTTGAGACCGGCAGCCTTGTCCGTGCGTCAGAGCAACTGAATGTCACGCAATCCACGGTGACGGCACGCCTGCGCACGCTGGAGCACGAACTGGGGGCCACATTACTGCACCGCCAGAAGTCCGGCGTCACGCTGACCGCTTCGGGGACCAAACTGCTTGGATATGCCGAAATCATGATCGGGCTCTGGCGGCAGGCCCGGCAGGAAACTGCCCCACCGCAAGGAACCGAGTCGGTCTGCAATTTCGGGTGCGACCCTGACCTGTGGCCAGACCTCGGCAAACAGATTTTCGACGAGGTGAACAGCGGAAACCCAAGGATGGCCCTGTCGGTGTGGCCGGGGGATCAGGCAGAACTTTACCGCATGCTCAGCGCCGGTCTTCTGGATGTGGCACTGACGTACCGGCTGGCCGCCCCGGGAGACCAGACTGTTTACCGCCTGCCGCCGGACGACCTTGTGCTTTACGCCACCGAACCCGTCCGGCCGATACGGTTTGACCCCGGCTATATTTATGTTGATCTGGGGGCAGAATTTCGCACCAAGCACGCCTTGGCCTTTTCCGATGCAGGCACGGCGAGGGTCAGCTTCGGCTCGGCCATCTGGGCGCTGAACTACATGCTTGAACAGGGGGGGGCGGCCTATTTGCCGCGGCGTCTGGCTTTGTCGCAGTTTCAGGCCGGCCGCCTGTTCGAAATGCCGGATGCACCGGCGTTTCAGCGCAATATCTTTCTGATCGTCAATCCGAGTGCGGCGTCGCGCTGGGCATGGATGCCCGGATTGGTGGCCAAGTTTGGTGTTTGACCCGGAAGGGTCAGCAGGGCAGATCCGATCCAGACCGCTGCTTGCAGCCCTGCCGGATGCACGCCGGCACCGCGCCTCTTTTTGGCGGTCCGTCTTATCGGCATCGCTGTTGCCGTCCACGACCGGTCCGAGAACGGGGGGCAATCGCGGTTGGGGCAGTGTTCCGGGACCAGAGCCGCACTGCGCTATTGCGCCGACGGCACGTGCAGATAGGCTTCCAGCGTGCCCGCGTCGATCGGTTTATGCATGATCTCAATCCTGTAGCGCTTGCACAGCGCCTGAATTTCGATCGAGCGGTCCGCTGTGATGATGCGGGCCGGAACGGGCCCATACTGGGCGTGCAGCTTGCGGATCAGATCAACCCCGGTCATCCCGTCGCCCAGTTGAAAATCCACCAGCATGGTATCCGGTACGATTCCGATCTCGTCCAGCAAAGCCACGGCCTCTTCTCCGTCCTTGACGTCCAGCACGCTGATCCCCCATTTTTCCAGCAGCAGGCACATGGCCCGGCGCAGATCGAGGTCGTTTTCCACCAGCAGTACAATCTTGTTCTGCGTACCGGCAACTGAAGGCTTGTCGCGCATCGGCACCATGCCGGCCTGGGCGATCTGCCCCTTGACCAGCGGCAGTGTGACCGAAAACCGGGTGCCCCGTCCGGGTACCGACTGAAGGCCCAGTGCGTGATCCAGCAAGGCGCAGGCCCGTTCGACAATTGCAAGACCTAGCCCCATGCCTTCGCTTGCACTGGCGCGCGCGTTCAGGCGGTGAAACTCCTTGAACACATTAATCTGTTCATGCTCGGGAATGCCGGGGCCGGTATCCCATACTTCGACCCGGACACGGTCACCGAGGCGGCGCACTCCGACCAGCACCTTGCCGGTTGCGGTGTAGCGCACTGCGTTGGCGATCAGGTTCTGCAAGATGCGGCGCAGGTAACTGGCATCGCTGGAGACCACGACGCTGCAGGGCACGATGCGAAGCACCAGCCCCTTTTGCGTTGCCAGTGGCCCGAACTCATCGCGCAGTTGGCCCAGCAACTGATCCAGCCGCAGCAAGGTGACATCGACCGCCGCCTGCCCGGATTCCAGCTTGGATATATCCAGCAAGGCATCCAGAATACTCTCGACGCTGACAAGCGCATTCTGCGCCTTTTCCAGCGTGCCACGGGTCTTTTGGCTGACACTTTCATCGGCAATGGACGCGATGAACAGCTTGGCAGCGGACAACGGTTGCAGCAGATCATGGCTGGCCGCCGCGACAAACCGGGTACGCGACGCGTTGGCCCGTTCGGCATCGCCAAGTGCGTCCTGCAGTTCCAGTGTCCGTTCGGTCACGCGTTGTTCCAGCGTTTCGTTGGCATCATACATCGCGCTGATCGCCTGGCGTTCCGCGGTCACATCGGTGAAGCTCATCACAAAGCCCAGATCGGGCATTTCCTGTGCGAACACATCCAGAATGATGCTGCCCCGACGGGCTTCAAATCGCAGCGCGGGCCGTTCGGATTTGCTGTGAACCCAGGCCGCGACGGCATCCAGGCTGATTCCGTTGTCCAGAACCATTTCTTCTTGAAATCGTTGCAGCACATTGTCGAAGCTTGCGCCGATCTGGAAACGCTGGATCGAGATCGCCAGCAACGACACCAGCCTCTGGTTCCAGCCCACCAGTCGCAGGCTCCTGTCAAAAATACAGACGCCCTGATTGATGTGATCGAGTGTGGCGCGGATGACCCGAGCCTGATCGTCGAGCAGCTTTTCGCGCTCGTGGCGTTCCATCCGCATCATGTCGGTGACATCGGTTTGCAGGATCACCGTGCCGCCATCCATCGTGCGGTGTTCCGAAACCTGAACCCAGCGGTCCCCGATCAGGCGCACGTTGAAAATGACATGCCGGTCCAGATGACGGGCCATGCGCAGTTGCTGCCACTGTTCCGGACTTTCGGTATCCGGCAGTGCCAGATAGGCGGACCGGCTGATGCGCTCCACATAGGTTTCGAACCGCAAACCGGGTCGCAGGATATCGCGGATATCCACCATGTGCATCCCGAAGCGCGAATTGCACATCACCAGCACATTATTTGAATCAAACAGCGCAAAGCCTTCCTGAATGGTCTCGATCGCGTTGGCGAGATTCTGGCGTGCCGCTTCGGTTTCGCGGTTGGCATGGCCCAGCCGCTCGTTCAGGTCGTTCAGCAGATCAAGCGCCTGCTCCAGATCGCGGGTCCGGTCGCGGACCTGTTCCTCCAGAAGGACAGCGCGTTGGAAATGCGCGTAGGCCACACCGCTTTCATCAGTCGATTGCTCGACGCGTCGCATCAGCACCTCGGTGATCTGCAACAGCTTTTCGGCTTGTCGTTCGGTGGAGTCGTTGGGGTTGATCAGGGAGGTGGACATCGCGGCTTCACGGCCCGGCCGGGAATTTCCGGATTGCATCCGGGACATCGGTCTGCGTTGCCGACGCTGCACCTTGCGGGGCATAGATGGCAACGCCCGTCATGGTCTGGTTGACATGCATGGAATTGAGTTGCTCACCGTAGGTCGAAAACCCGACCACCCGGTGGCGTTTGAGAATGCCCGAGATCACGCCGGTCATCTGCTTTTGCTCGGCTTCCAGGCGGCGCAGTATGCAATCGCAGGCGATGATAGCCTCGGGCTGGCGAGACTGCGACAGTTTGCCAAGCTCGCGCTCAAGATGTGCCGCCATGTCTTGCGGTTCGGCCAGCGTCAGAACCAGCCCTTCGTCGATGGCGGAAAAGAATACCAGATCGCCGTTGGACGCAACCTGCTGGATGGCGCGCACATGGTGGCGGCCCCCGATGCGCACCACAACCGGGTTGGCGGCAAAGGTGAATGTGGTCAGTTGCGCCGGATCCTTTCCAAGCAGGCGCGCATATTCGGCAGCGGCCGGTTCGGCGTTGATCTGGCGCACTGTGCGGGTCCGGGGGTCGGCCTGGGTCACGACCATGCGCCGGTTGGTCGGGACCAGATGATCAAGATTGAATACCTTGACCTGGCAGGCGGTGCGCACCAGCGTCAGGATCGCCGCGTTCTGAAGAATTTTTCCCTGATGCAGCACGAACGTTTCCTTGAACCTGATGCCATCCCCGGCCGAGCCGCCAAACAACGGCACCGGACCCAGACCGGACGCCAGCGCCGACGTCAATTCATCTTCCTTTACCGACAGGCCGTCGACGAGCAAGAATGCAAATTCGTGATCCCATTCAGGGCGCACGCGCGCGAGCGCCTGACGGCTGCGGATCAACTGCCGAATCAGATCTTGTGGTGCAAGCGCCGCAAGATCGGCGATCAGGATGGTTTCAGTCTGGAAATACTGCGCCGGCAGCGCAATGGCCACGATCTCGTCCTCGGTGTAGCCCTGATCGGAAATTTCGCCCGCGGTGGTGCAGCCGGTCACTCTGGTGGCGCCAAACTCCTGACCGGCATCATGGGCCACAGCCGCAAGGTCGGCATGCGGCGAGACGAACAGCATCACCGCTGCAAACGGCCCCGGACCCAAACCGCGGGAGAGCGATTTCATCGCCTGAGGATCATTCACCAGAGCATGCGCCGTGCGGAGCACGGGCGATATGACCGAGAATTCCTCTGCAGGATCCTCCATCCAGTTTCCCCCTGTAGCGCATCAACGTAGGCGCGTTACCAGTTCTCTGGCAACAGATTTGAATAACTTGCGTCCTGCGCAATCAGCACAGCCTGGGTCCGGCTTTGCACGCCCAGTTTGCGCATGATGGCGGTGACATGCGCCTTCACGGTGGTTTCAGCAATCGACAAAGTGAAGGCGATCTGTTTGTTCAGCATGCCCTCACAGATCAGCTCCAGAATTCGGGCCTGTTGGCGGGTCAACAAGGACAGTCGCGAAATGGATTCCTCGCGGCGCGTGGCGGGCGCCTCTTGATCCACGATCGAGATGTAGCCGTCAGGGACAAACACCTCGTGACGGGCGATCGTGTCGAATGCAGTGCGGAACACTTCGCGCCCGGAATGTTTCGGAACGAACCCGGCTGCCCCTGCCTTGAGCGCCGCGCTCACCACCCGGTTATCGGCCATTGACGAGACGACGACGATTGGACTGCCTTGCGCTGAAGTTTTCATCCTGGTCAGCCCGTCGAACCCATTCACATCCGGCAGGTTCAGATCCAGCACAATCACGTCAGGCAACGGCGGAAGCGCCAGCCGGGCCAACGCAGCCTCGAGGCAATCTGCGGTTTCGACGACCTCGATCCCCGAAACGGCGGTCAGCGTCATGGACAGCGCATCGCAGAACAAGGGGTGATCATCAACGATCAGTGCCGATTTCAGCACCAACGCGGGAGGTATCTGACGCTGCCGGTTCATCGGGTCGCATCCCCACTTTTGCCACAGTGACATTAACAGACCCTATCGCCTTGGACCAACATGCAACAAATGACAAGGCAGTGCGCGCGCCACCACGGCGCGCGCACCAATGAGATGGTCAGGTTATTCGATGCTCGCCAACTCTCTGGGGAGCTTGAACGTCCAGACCATGCCACCCTGGTTCAGATAGCTGACCGTTTTGGCCACCTCGCCGCCCCAGAGCGGGACAGCGCCGCCCCACCCGGAAATGACCGAAACATACTGTTCCCCGTCTTTGTCCCAAGTTACCGGCTGACCGACAACGCCGGAACCTGTCTGGAACGACCACAGCTCTTCGCCTGTCTCATCATCAAATGCGATGAAGCGACCTTCGGGTGTGCCGGTGAACACCAGCCCGCCCGCCGTTGTCATCACACCACCCCAAAGCGGGGCATCGTTCTTGAATTCCCACTTCACTTCGCCGGTGGCAGGATCCATCGCCTTCAGCGAGCCGATGTAATCTTCGAACAGCGGCTTGATCGTGAAGCCAGCCCCAAGATAGGCCGCACCCTTCTTGTAGGTGATCGGCTCGTTCCAGATGTCCATGCCCCATTCGTTGGAGGGCACATAAAACAGTCCGGTTTTCGGGCTGAACGACACCGGCATCCAGTTCTTGCCGCCAAGGAAGGACGGCACCGCAAAGACGGTTTCGCCCTTCGCCCCGTCTGCCGCCGCTGCCGGATCACCGGGGCGCATGTCTTCGGCATAGACCGGACGGCCGGTTTCATCAATGCCTGTGGCCCAGGTGATGCCTTTGACAAACGGATTGGCCGTCACGAACTTGCCGTCCTCGCGGTTCAAGACGTAAAGATAACCGTTGCGGTCCGCAGTACCGAACCGCTTGTTGCCCTCGCGATCCTCGTAGGCCACAACCTCGTTCACACCGTCAAAATCCCAGCCTTCGCGCGGTGTGGTCTGGAAATGCCACTTGATTTCGCCCGTCGCAGGATCAATGCCAAGGCGCGATGCGGCATAGAGGTTGTCACCTGCATTGCCCTCAACCGGAGTGCCTGCATTGCGCAGATGGCTGTTCCACGGTGCAGGGTTTCCGGTGCCAAAGACAAGCGTGTCGGTATCCGCATCGTAAGACCCGCCAAGCCAGGTCGCCCCGCCGCCGGTTTTCCACATGTCACCCGGCCAGGTTGCATTCAACGTGCCGGTCATGGTGGATTCGACACCGTTGAGCGTGCCCATATGGCCTTCGATCACCGGACGGGTCCAGACCAGATCGCCGGTTTCGGCGTTGCGGGCCTGAACTTCGCCAACGATGCCGAATTCACCGCCGGAGTTGCCGGTAATGACCAGACCTTTGACGATGATCGGCGCGGCTGTGTAGGAGTAACCTTCCTTGTATTCGGCGATCTTCTTGTTCCAGACCACGTCGCCTGTTTTCAGATTCAGCGCCACGATGCGGGCATCAAGGGTTCCGAAATAGATATTGTCGCCATAGATGGCGCCGCCACGGTTGACCACATCGCAGCAGGGCAGAATGCCTTCGGGCAGGCGCGCATCGTATTGCCAGACCTCTTTGCCGGTCACCAGATCAATGGCATACATCCGGGAATACGACCCGGTGATATACATCATGCCGTCATAAATCAGCGGCTGGCTTTCCTGCCCGCGCTGCTTTTCGCCGCCCAGCGAGAAAGCCCAGGCCGGCATCAGGTACTTCACATTGTCCTGATTCAGAATATCCAGAGGGCTGTAGCGCTGCAGGTTGCGCCCCATGCCGTTGGTGACGATCTGTTCGGTCGTGGTCTGATCGTTCAGAATATCTTCTTCGGTGACCTGTGCCTGTGCCTGGGCAGCGGCACACATGGCGATTACAGCCGCGATGGCGAGCCGGTTCATTGGTATCCTCCCTGTTCGTTTCGTGCGGGGTCTTTTGCCTGCGCGACCCGCAGCAGCCCGGCACACCCGAGTATTTGTCGGCAGGCTTTGCAGCGATATTGCACATTGGTCGTACGTCGGCCGGGTTTGCACCGGCGTCTGCTGCACCGACTGCAACCAGTACGGGCCTTTGGTCGTATTGGACACCAGCGAGAGGCTGTTAAACTGGGAATGGACTCCTGGGGAGGGGATGATGCGCACGTTAAGAATGTTTGCGCTGCGCCCTTCACTGTGGCGTTTTCAGCCGCGTCGGCATCTGCCGAAGTACCGGTGTTGCGCGCTGCCCTGCAGGTTTCCGGCACCGTGAACTGGGAGATAGACACGATCATCCACAACGGGTTCGACACCGCCAACGGCTTTGCCCTCGAAGTGACGGACGTGGCCGGTTCACCCGCAGCACAAGTCGCGTTTCAGGGCGGCGAGGCGGACGTGATCGTTTCGGACTGGCTGTGGGTCGCGCAGCAACGAGCCTCCGGCAATGACTTCGTGTTCATACCGTACTCGAAGGCTGTGGGGGCGCTCATGGTCGCAGCAGACAGCCCGGCGCAGACACTGGAAGATCTGAAGGGCGGCAAAATTGGCATAGCAGGCGGTGCGGTCGACAAAAGCTGGCTGATCCTGCGTGCTTATGCGCAGCGGGAATACGGCGTTGATATCGCAGCACAAACTGAACAGGTGTTTGGTGCCCCGCCGTTGATCTTCACGGCGCACTTGACGGCGAGGTCGATGGTGCGCTGAATTTCTGGCATGTCACGGCCAAGATGGAAGCCGCAGGCATGCGACCGCTGATCAGCGTCGGGGATGCAGCCGTGGCGCTTGGGCTGGCCCCGGAAACTCCGCTGCTGGGTTACGTGGTGCGCGGCGAAATGCTGCGCGACCATCCTGACATGGTCGCAGGTCTGACAGCCGCCTCGCGGTCCGCGAAAGACCTGCTTGCCAGCGATCAGGCCGCCTGGGACCGCATCCGGCCGATGATGAACGCCGATGACGGCGCGCAGTTTGCAGGGCTGATCGCCGGGTTC
>JAYSSN010000141.1:0-1772 GCA_043720555.1 Rhodobacterales bacterium
AAGGCCGCGGGCATCGGAAGGGATGGCATGGCCGCCCTCGATTCGCATCGGTTCGGTTGTCAGACTGTCGATCTGCGGGATGTATTCGACCCAGCGGGCGTTGGGCACAGCCGCACAGAGCGAGACATGCAGCTCCATCAGGAAATGCGGGCAGACCGGCACGTTAAAGGTTTCGGCCAGATGCGCCACCTTCAGCCACGGGGTGATGCCGCCAATGCGCGCCACATCGACCTGTACGATGGAACAGGCGCCGCGCTGCAGGTATTCACGGAAATGTTGCGGGGAATACAGGCTTTCACCCACTGCGACCGGCAAAGTGGTGCTTTGCGACAAGCGCTGATGGCCCGACAGATCATCGGCGGGCAAAGGCTCTTCCAGCCAAGCAATGTCCAGCGGCGTCAGGCAGCGGGCGCGGCGGATCGCCTCATCCACGGTAAATCGTTGGTTGGCGTCTGTCATAATCTCAAAGCCGGGGCCAACGGCGTTACGGACGGCGGTGAGCCGGGCCACATCTTCGGACGCATGCGGTTTGCCGATCTTGATTTTCGATCCGCCAAAGCCCAACGCCTTGACGCGCTGCGCATCATCGACCAACTCGGCAGTGTCAATGTGCAGCCAGCCGCCTTCGGTGGTGTAAAGCGGGATACGGGACTGCGCGCCACCGGCCATGCGGTGCAAAGGCTGGTTCGCGTGGTGGCATTTCAGATCCCAAAGGGCGGTATCAATGGCGGCCAGCGCCAGCGAGGTGATCGCCCCCACCGAGGTGGCATGAGTGAGAAACAGCAAGTCGCGCCAGATGCGTTCAATCTCGGACGCCTCGCGCCCGATCAGGGCCGGGGCCAGCGTGTCGCGTAGCAGCGACAAGATCGCGGGCCCGCCGGTGCCAATGGTATAGCAATACCCGGTGCCCACCGCGCCATCGGCATCGGTGATCCGCAGGATCGGGGTTTGCTGGCTGACAAAGGATTGGATCGCATCGGTGCGCTTTACCTTTGGCACCAGATCGACCATCAAAGCCTCGACACGGGTAATTTTCGCCATCTCGTCCCTTCAGGCCGCAACCTGGCCGTGGATAAATCCCATGATGGCTTTGGACACCGCATCATAATTGCGGTCGTTTTCGACGGCTCCCTTGATGCGATAGCCGTCCATCACCAGAATCCGGTCTGCAACATCGACCATTTCCGGCATGTCCGAGGTGATCAGCAGCACCGCAGTGCCCTGCTCCGCCAGTTCGTGGATCAGATCATGCAGATAAGTCTTGGTCTTGATGTCGATGCCCACCGTAGGTTCGTCGATGATCAACAGCTTGACCCCTGCCGCGATCCATTTGGCAACCGACACCTTCTGCTGATTACCGCCGGACAGGTTGCCGACGGTCTGATAGATTGAGGGCGTTTTCAATTCGAGCCGTTGCAACACCGGGGCAACGGCGGCGTTGACTGTGATATCGCGCAAGAAACCCGTTCGATTGGCCAGCCTGCGCCAAATGGTAATACCGGCGTTGGCCAGCACCGAATGCAACAAGATCAGCCCTTCCTGCTTGCGGTCCTCTGACAGGTAACCGATGCCGTGGCGGTGCAGCGCATCGGCAACCGAGGTGATGTGAACCGCCTTTCCACCTACCTTGACCTCGCCGCCAAGCTGCCGCGCCAGGCCCAAAATGGCCTTGGCAAGTTCGCTACGCCCGGCACCGACCAAGCCATAAAGCCCCAGAATTTCACCCGGTCGCACCGAAAGGCTGATGTCCTTGTGGCCAAGACCGCAGGCGT
>JAYSSN010000142.1:0-1769 GCA_043720555.1 Rhodobacterales bacterium
TGCGTGATCGTGCACGGCAATCGCATTGTGGGCCGTGGCTGGACTCAACCCGGCGGCAGACCCCATGCCGAAGTGATGGCGCTGGCGCAGGCGGGGCAGCGCGCGCGCGGGGCCGCCGCCTATGTCACGCTGGAACCCTGCGCGCACCATGGCAAAACTGGTCCCTGCGCCGAAGCGCTGATCGCGGCAGGCATTGCCCGCGTTGTCACCGCCCTTACAGACCCTGATCCCCGTGTGTCGGGCAAAGGCCATGCAATGCTGCGTGCCGCAGGCATTGAGGTCACCGAAAACATTCTTGCAAACCAAGCCCGCGCCACCAACGCGGGGTTCCTCAAACGCGTCACCCAAGGCTTGCCCTTCGTCACCCTGAAGCTCGCAGCCTCTCTCGACGGCCGCACCGCCACCGCCACGGGCGAAAGCCGCTGGATCACTGGCCACCTTTCTCGGCGTAAAGTTCACGCCCTTCGCCTCTCGCACGACGCTGTCATGGTCGGCTCCGGCACTGCAATTGCTGACGATCCCGACTTGACTGTGCGCGACATGGGCGCGGTCCGCCAACCCGTCCGCATCGTGCTCGACCGACTACTTCGTTACTCTCCCGAAAGCCGCCTCGGACGCACCGCGCGCGCGCATCCGGTTTGGCTGCTCCATGGCCCCAATGCGCCGGAAGCGGCACGCATAGCTTGGGTAGCCTCCGGCGCCATCCTGATCGAAACCCCCGAAACGGAGGGCCATCTCGACCTGCAGGCCGCTGTCAAAACGCTGGCAAGCAAAGGCTTGACCCGCATTCTCAGTGAAGGCGGTAGCACTGTTGCGGCTGCACTGATCAAAGCGGGGCTGGTAGATGAAATCGCGTTGTTTTCAAGTGGGGTAATGATTGGCAGCGACGGGCACCCTGCCTTGGGGTCGCTTCCGATTTTGGAATTGTCACACGCCCACAGGCCCACCCTCCTCGAAACTGAGAAGGTGGGAAGCGATATTATGTCCACCTGGACCTTCGAAACTGGCTGACAGATCAAGCTTGTTGCAAGTCAGATCATGGGGCCATTTTCCGCTTTATCCAATCCCAGAGTAGATCACCGAAAAATATCACGACTAAGACCAAGGCTGCATTGAGAAAGTCTTTCAATTCTCGGAGCGGTTGGAAATCAGAATCTAGGAAAGCTATCCCAAACAACAGCGCCGTCACGACGATCCGGCCTGCAAGGCTTGCCCGGTATCCGGTCATTGCAAATCTCGACCGATTGCGCCCCATGAATGCAGCTGCCGCGCCAAAGCGCACCGCACCGGGACTGTTTTTGCAAGCGACTTTGAAGATGCCATTCGCGCGTCATCCCTTACCAATGCCCGGAATTGCCCATTGACAGCCATGGCTCGGCAGGGGCCAAAGCCTCGCCGATCTGCAACAGTTCGATCGATACATTGTCCGGGCTGCGCACAAACGCCATCCGCCCGTCGCGCGGGGGTCGGTTGATCAGCACGCCTGCCGCCTGCAACTGCGCGCACATTGCATAGATATCGCCCACACCGTAGGCCAGATGCCCGAAATGCCGCGCGTCCGATGGCAGGCCGGTATCGCCATCCCAGTTATAGGTCAGCTCGACCGGGCAGTCCCGTTGACCGGGGGCCGCCATGAACACCAGCGTGAACCGTCCCGCCTCACTCTCAGAGCGCCGGGTTTCTTCAAGCCCCAGCAGCCGATAGAAGGCCATGGATTTTTCCAAATCCAGCACCCGCACCATCGTATGTAGATATTTCACTTCCATCGG
>JAYSSN010000143.1:0-1768 GCA_043720555.1 Rhodobacterales bacterium
CCCAGCCGCGCCCGCCACACCACATCCAGATGCGTGCCGGGCTGCAACAGCGGCGCCAACCGGCGCGACGCCCCACCGCGCACCACGCCTGCATGGCGCCCATGGCCTTGGGTGAACACCTCGATGATCGCCGCATGTTCGCCATGCGGTCGCACCATCAGCACCGTGCCTGCCTCGCGCCATTCCATGCCTGCACCTTGGCAAGCCCGGCAGACGGCAGCAAGCGGTTACGGCGCATTACCCGTCGCCAGCGCCACGGCCTGCTTCAACGGCATCGCATCGGCAAACCGCCCCTGTCCGAGGAAGGTCAGCACCTGCGCGATCACCACCGGATTGAGCATCATGTAGGTATGTGTCACCGGCATTGTCAGATGCGCCGCCATCCCTGCAACCCTGGTGCTTTCCACTGACACCTTGCCGTCGTTCGGCCCCGGTATCGCCTGCGACATCAGCGGGTTCCACGACCGGCTTCCCGCGATCACCCCCAATTCGAAATCTACCGGCGGCAGGTTGCGCGGCACCGACCCCGCACCCGTCCCCAACTCCAGCCCGGCAGGGCCATTGACCCAGGCAAACACCTTGATCCCGCCCAGCGCATCCACCACCTCCGACCCGCCATTGGGTGGGGCGAGCATCACCACGCGCCCCAGATTTGGCGGCCGATGGTCCAGCAACCACTGCCGCAGCAGGATGCCCCCCATCGAATGGGTGACGAAATGCACGCGTGCCGCCCCCGCACAGGCGGCCACCGCAGGCCCCACATGGGCCGCGGCCAATTCGGCAATCGACGCTTGGGTTGACGGATAGCCGTGGTTCACCACGGCATAGCCATTGGCACGCAGCGCGCCTTCGATCGGGGCCAGCGACGCCCCGGTGCGCGCAAGGCCGTGCAGCAGCACAACCGCCTCATCCCGGTGTGGACCAGGCAGCAGGCGGAACATCAGGGGCGTTGCACGTTTCATCGCGCAACTCTAGCGCTGCCCACGCGCGATTGCGACCCTGCCCCATGGACAAACGCCTGACGTCACGCCAGCTTGATCGGCATGACATCACCCCGCCTCGCCGCCCGCGCCCTGATCCTGGACAATGACCGGTTGTTGCTGGTCAACGCCTATCCGGGCGGGCGGTCCGACCTGTGGTGCGCCCCCGGGGGCGGCGTCGAACGCGGTACATCATTGCCCGAAAACCTGATGCGCGAGGTGATGGAGGAAACCGGCCTGACCATCGCCGTCGGCCCCCCCGCGCTGGTCAATGAATTCCACGCGCCGCACTCCGGCTTTCATCAGGTCGAGGTGTTCTTTCGCTGCACCATCACCGCAGGCACCATCGATCCGGCATGGCAAGACCCCGAAGGCATCGTTACCACCCGCCGCTTCTTTGCCCGCACCGACATGGCCGCCATCCGCTTCAAACCCGACAGCCTGCCTGCTGCTGCATGGGGTGACACCGCCCTCTACGATCCGCTGGAGGTGATCGTGCCATGAGCCGCGCCTTCGTCAAGGAAGACGGCAATGATCTGGCGCCCTTGCCCGACCTGCCCGTCAGCGTGCACCCCAACTACGTCACACCCCGTGGCCTGGCCGCCCTGCAAACCCGCCTGCAGGCGGCCCAGGCCAGCCTCACCGCCCTGCGGGCCAGGCGCGACCGGCTGGATAACCTGCCCGAAGCCGCCGCAGAACGCGACATCCGCTATCTGGAAGCCCGCCTGCGCACGGCCATCCTGGTGGACCCCGCGGGCCTGCCGCTCACCGAGGTCGCCTTTGGCCTG
>JAYSSN010000144.1:0-11448 GCA_043720555.1 Rhodobacterales bacterium
GGCCTGCCGGAAGAGGCGATCAAACTCGCCACCGCCAAACTGACCGCCATCAACCACGCCTGGGAAGAAATCACCCGGCATCGCGGCAAGGTCTGAACCGCCCATCGGCCCATGTGTTAACCCCCGCGCCCGGCGCACTTGCCCAACCCGAAACCGACGACTATCAACATGCCAGACTCTCGTTATGACCGAGGGACGACCGGGGGGGCAGGTCACGGCGACAGAACACACCACCGACCCGATGGTCAGAAGCGCGCTGATCGCGGGCCCAGATCGAGGGCCTGGGTTTTCAGACCGTCCGGGCCGTCAGCAACAGCATTGGCCTCGCTTTGTAACTGTTTAGATCAGGCGCAATATTCAACCTCTCGTGAAGTCTCGCGCGGGCGTCAAATCGTTGAACATTTGAGTCAATTCTTTTGCAACGCTCAATCCATTTGACTTCTGTGTCACGTTGCGCAGTGTTGAACGACCGAACAGCACTCACCGCCAGATGTTACGAAAGTGACCAACATGCAGATTGCGCGAACCTTGATGGCAGCTTTTCTTTCTGTGGGGCCGATAGCGGCTTGGGCGCAAGATGAGTTGCCAGTCTGTGACACCTTTGACGGCAGCGAACTGACTTATGTCTGCCGCTGTTTGCCCGACAGCCTGTTGGGCGATGTCTTTGGCACATCAATGTATGCCCCCACCACATCACTGTGCGCAGGAGCGCGCCATGCCGGCACGATCCGCGCAGAGGGTGGTATTGTGCAGATCATTCGGGGGGTTGGGCAGGGCAGTTTCGTGGGAAGTGATCGCAATGGCATTACCAGTCGTGATGCGGGTGCCGCTAACTATTCCATTTTTTTCATGGGCAGTTGATGTAAGCGGGCTGTCCGCGACCCTGTCCTTTGCGGTATTGCCCAAACGAACCATTCGATCAGAGCTGACACAGCGTCGTCCGCGAATTCATTTTCACGGCGGCCTGAAGTGCCCACTTGCGTGGTCAGCGGTTGATACGGTAGCCCCGATCATTTTTTCCGCATGAACCCCCCATCGACGACCAGTTCTTCGCCTGTGATGAAACTCGCATCCTCAGACAAAAGGAACAAGATGGCTTCTGCCACTTCCATAGGTCGGGCCATCCGCCCCAACATGTGCTTTTCTGCGACCGCCGCGCGCCTTGCCACGCCGTCAGGCATCGCGGCAAGTGCCTCGCCGCTAAATCCGGTATCGACCCAGCCGGGGCTGACGGCATTCACTCGCACGGCTTGCGCGGCGAATTCAGCGCAACTGGCGCGCATCAGGCCCAGCACCGCACCTTTGGATGTATGGTAGGCGGTATAGCCATCGGTCCCGATATGGGCCGACACTGACGATGTCAGCACAATAGCGCCGCCTTGCTGCATGCGCGCGTGCTTCATGGCCAGCATTGTGCCGGTTACATTGACGGCCATGACACGCTGCCATTCGTCCCAGGACAGGTCCTCAACCCGGCCGCGTGCATTGATACCGGCAATACAGACCAGACCGCGCAACGGGCCGATCCGTGCCATCGCCGCGGCAAAAGCCGCCTCGTCCCGTACGTCGACAATCAGCGACATGTCGGCGGTGGCGCTTTTCACGAGGTCGATTGACGCGGCCCGCCAACCCTTCGACTGAACGGCCAGCACCATCGCCGCGCCAATGCCGCCGGCACCACCGGTGATTGCGACAGTCTCCATCAATGCACCCGCATCAGACCGCCATCGACGAACAACGTCTCGCCCGTGACGAAAGAGGCCTTGGGTGATGCTAGCCAAAGGATGGCTTTGGCAATCTCGGCGGGTACTGCCATCCGGCCAAGGACATGGGCTTTGCGCGCTGCGGCAAGCAATGGCTCGGGGTCGCCTGCTGCATCCAAAGCGGCGCGGGTGAAACCTGCAGCCACCCATCCGGGGGCCACCGCATTCACCCGGATGCCTCGCCCGGCAACTTCGCCCGCAAGTGCGCATGTGAAACTTTCCACAGCCGCTTTTGTGGCCACGTAGGCCGGATAGTCGGCAGAGGCCACATGGCCGGAAATTGAAGCCATGTTCACAATCGCCCCTGATCCTGACTTTGCCAACAGGGGCACCGCATGTTTTGCTGTCAGGAACATAGCGCCGACGTTTACGTCAAGCATTCGGTTCCAATCGGCGAGTTGCAGCATAGCGATCGAAGACTTGTGGTTGATCCCGGCAATGTTGATCAGGGCATCCAGCTGCCCGAAGCGGCCAGAGACGTGTTCGAACGCCGCAGCAACGGCACCCGGGTCTGCAAGATCAAGGCCCAGTGCCAGGTGCTCTGATTGGGGGGGCAGGGCAGGGGGCGCGCGATCCAGCAGCGCCATCACATAGCCCGCTTCGGCAAAGGCCAAAGCGGTGGCGGACCCGATGCCGCCAGCCGCCCCGGTGATCAGCGCGACGAGGGCCATGTCAGCTCAGCCGAGTGCCCGAAAAGCGGTGAACGACCATTGTGGCAATGATCACGATACCAAAGATGAACTCGGTCCAGAACCCGGCGAATCCTGCGCCTACTGCGCCCGAAGGGATCATCCCGATTGTAAGTGCTCCGAACACTGCACCGATGATCGTGCCAACCCCGCCCCAAACCGGGGTGCCGCCGACAAAAAGCGCCGCCAGCACCGGCAACAGATAAGCTTTGCCTGATAAAGGAAACCAGACCATGTTCGCCGTCTGCACCAGAATGATCCCGGCCAGTGACGCCGAAACTGCGGACAGTACAAACACGCCGACCCGGATACGTTCAACGTTGATGCCCATCTGCCGGGCCGAGTTGGGATTGTCGCCCACCATCTGCACCCGGACGCCGAAACGGTGATAGCGGAACAGCACATACATAACCGCCACCCAGACCAGCGCAATAAAGAAGTGGTTCGGAACCTGCAAACCACCGATCGACCATTTGCCGACAAAGAATTGATTTCCCCAGGTGCCGACCGCGCTGCGAAGTTCCAGATTCTTGCCCTGGGCCAGAAAGTTCACGATCCCGACGATGAAGAACGACAGCCCAAGCGTGGCCACCAGCGAGGAAATCTTGCCATACACCACGATCGCCCCGATCATGACGCCCAGCAGCGCCCCGATCCCCAGCGTCACCAGCGCCGCCGGGATCACCGGAAGCCCCCAGATCATCAAGGACATGAACACGCCGCCGCCAGCACCGATCACCGCCGGGAAGGCCAGGTCGATTTCTCCGGCGGTCACGACAAACACCATCGCGGTGACGATGATGATGCTGGGCGGAATCGAGAACAGATAGGCACCATAAAAGCCGGGGTTCAGGAACAATCCCCAGTTCTGCGAGGCGAAAAACAGCCAAACCGCAAGGAAAGCCAGAAGTGAGTTCACGGCCCGTCCGTTGACGCCGTAAAAACGGCGCAAGCCGCTTTGCTCGCGCCGACTGTCAATGTCAGCGGCCTTGGGGGCGATGTCGGACATGGCGATCTCCTCAGGTGGTCGTTTTCAGGCTTTCGACATTGGCGCGGCCGGTTTCAGCAAGCTGATGCATCATGCTGATCAGATGGTCGGCACCGCTGAACGCGGCCTTTTCACCCTCGAAAGCCTCGCGCCCGCGGTCGATCACGAAGAAGCGGTCGGCAATGTCAAAGACGTGATAGATGTTGTGGCCGATAAAGATCACCGTCCGCCCCGAGGCCCTGACCGCCTCAACAAAGCGGAACACCTTTTGCGTTTCGGTCAGCGACAGGGCGGTTGTCGGCTCGTCCAGCACGATCACATCGGCGTTGTTATAAAGCGCGCGGGCGATGGCGACGCCCTGCCGCTCACCCCCCGACAGGTTGCCCACCACCGAATTCGGGTTGAACACCTTGGACGTAAAGCCGATCTCGCGCATCAGGCGGTTCGCTTCTTCGACCTGTCGTTTGGTGTCGACAAGGCCCAGCGTATTGGTGATCTCGCGGCCCATGAAGATGTTTGAGACGATGGAATGCTGCGGTGCCAAGGCGCGGTCCTGAAACACCGTTTCGATCCCGGCAGTCCGGGCGGCCAGCGGGGTCCAGGGGCTGCACAGTTTGCCCTTGACCCAGACCTCGCCGGCGGTTGGCGCATAGACCCCGGCTAGCGTCTTGACGAGGGTCGACTTTCCCGCACCATTGTCGCCCAAAAGCCCAAGCACCTCGCCCTTGCGGACCGTCAGCGATACGCCGGTCAGCGCCTCGACGCTGCCGAAGCGCTTGACGATGTTCTTAAGCTCGATCACGGGCGCATTCATGCCGCCTCTCCTGACACGTCATGGCGGCACAAGATGATGGACGGACCCGGTCGCCCGGGTCCGTCCCTGTTGGTCCTCAGCGGAAGCCCGCGTTGGCCAGTTCGGCCACATCCGCCACGTTGGCAGCCGACACAAAACCCGATCCGGTGTCAACGTTCAGCGGCCCCAGCTTGTAGACCAGCTGCTGGCACAACGACACGACGGGCAGGTAGCCCTGCTGGTAGGGCTGCTGATCGGCCGTCACCAGCAGGTAGCCGCTGTCGATGGCTTCCTTGACGCCCTGACCGATGTCAAAGCCGACACCGATGATGTCCTCGGGTGCCTTGCCCATCGACTGCATGAAGACGGGAGCCGCCGAAATCCACGGCCCGCCCGGATAGCCGATCAGCTTGACCGCCGGATCGGACAGAACGGCCGACGTCAGGATCGGCAACTGCAGCATCTGGTCCGCCGAGGCCCCGTCCGCCTCTTGCAGCTTGGTCACCACGATCCCGGCCTCTTCCAGCCCCTCGACCAGACCCAGCTCGCGCGCGGCGCGGGCTTCGGCCTCCCAACGGGACAGAACGATGGCATGATCACCCGACTTTAGCTTGTCACCCGCCAGGCGCAGCGTTTCAGCAGCCAGCGCACGACCCTGCGAGTACAGCGACGCCCCGACAAAGCCCGAGCCGTACTTGGCGCGGGTTTCCGGCGCATCGACGTTCATGTACATCACCTTGATGCCCGCAGCGTCTGCTTCACCGGCAATCGGCATCAGCGCCGCGTCGCCTGGGTGACCCATCATCGCGATTCCATCAGGCTTCTGCCCGATCATGTCGCGGAACTGCGTGACCATCAGTTCAAAGTTCCACTCCGAATAGATCAGCTGCACGTTGGCGCCGGTATCCTCGGCCGCCTGCAGCGCGCCCTTGTCGATGATCGAGTTGAACGTGCCACCCGCAGGCCCGCCCGAGAACACGATGATATTCTTGCCCGCGCACCACTTTTCGCCTTCGGCAGCGGCAGCGCTGGCCAGCATTGCAACCAGACTTGTCGCCCCCAGCAGGGACCTTGTCAGTACTCCCATTTCTTCCTCCCTGTGCGCAGCGTCATGGCTTGCGTTGCGCGTTGCAGTTGTCAAAATCGTTTCTGGCCATAATGGTCAGCTACAGATGTCGGCAGGGGGTCTGTCAAGCAGTTTCTGCGAATTCGGGACCGAACCATGCCCGGATTCCAGCTTGGAAGTGATCTGTTGACTTGAAGTCCAAAAACGTTTCTGGTTGCCGAAATGGTCGCACTAAGGTTGATTTGGACCAGCAGGACAGCGCAATGGCCTTGTCAGAAACACCCCAGACGGCAAGCCCATGGTGGCGCGGGGCGTCGCTTTATGAAGTGTATGTCCGCTCGCTAGCCGACAGCGATGGCGACGGGCAGGGCGACCTGCCGGGTTTGACGGCGCGGTTGGATTACTTTGCCGATCTTGGCGTTGACGCGTTATGGCTGTCGCCGGTTTCCCCCTCGCCGAATTTCGATTCGGGCTATGATGTCAGCGATTATCGCGGCATCGAACCCGCATTTGGCACGGTCGAGGATTTCCGCGCACTGGTGCAGGCGGCGCATGACCGGGGGCTGCGGGTCATTCTGGATCAGGCCTATTCCCATTCGTCGCATCTGCACCCGCGGTTCATCGAAAGCGCCTCTGACCGCAGGAATACCAAGGCCGACTGGTATGTCTGGGCCGATGCCGCCGCTGACGGCGGGCCACCCAACAACTGGCTTGGCCGGTTCGGCGGCTTTGCCTGGGAACGGTCGGCGGCGCGGCGCCAGTACTATTTGCACAACTTCCTGATCGAGCAGCCGGACCTGAACCTGCACAACCCTGAGGTTCAGGGCGAAGTGCTTGATATCATGCAGCACTGGTTCAATCTTGGCGTCGATGGCCTGCGTCTGGACGTGGCGAATTTCTACATGCACGACCCCGAACTGCGGTCAAATCCGCCCACGGGCCGCAACGACGTGCCCGCCAATCCCTATTACTTGCAAGCCCATGCCTATGACCGATCCAGGCCCGAGAACCTGCCCTTCCTGGCGCGGATGCGGGCCTGCGCCGATGCGGCGGGCGACCGGATGCTGCTGGCCGAGATCAGTTGCGACAACCAGATTGAACGGATGGCCGAATACACGCAGAATGGCCGCTTGCACACCACCTACAGCTTTGAACTCCTTGGCCCGACGCTGGACGGCGCGCATATCGCACGGTCGGTGCTGGCGGCGGGGGTTGGTGATGCTTGGCCGTGCTGGGCCTTTTCCAATCACGACGTGGTGCGGGTCGCCTCTCGCTGGGGGGCGGCAGGCAATCTTGCACGCATCAAGATGCTGCAAGCCTTGCTCTTGTGCCTGCGCGGCACCGTGATTCTGTATCAGGGCGAAGAGTTGGGCCTGCCCCATTCCGACGTGCCCCGCCACCGCTTGCAAGACCCCGAGGCGCTGCGGTTCTGGTCCAACCACCGGGGCCGCGACGGCGCGCGCACGCCGTTCCCCTGGAACAGCGCAGGCGTTTCACTCGGGTTTTCCACGATGGACGGCTGGCTGCCTGCCGAGGTGGCCCATGCGCCTTTGTCGGTTGAGGTTCAACAAGATGACCCGACCTCGGCGCTTGCACATTGTCGCGGGCTGCTCGCACTGCGGGCGGACACACCGGCGTTGCGCCTTGGCAGTTTCGAGGTGCTCGAAGTGGATCACAGCGGCCTGAACTTTCGCCGCAGCCATGCTGGCGTCAACCTGCTATGCGCGTTCAATTTTTCCGGACTACCGCGAAGAGTGACTGCGCGCGGAAAAGTGCTTGCAGGGGCAATGACCGAAGGTTCAATCAACGGGAATGGCTATGTGATTCTTTGCGAGGCCCAATGAACGGACCAGATGGCCCTTCCCCGACAATTCGGCCAGATATCCGCGCCGTGGCACTGGTGGCGGGGGTCTCGGTCTCGACCGTCAGCCGCGCGTTGAATGGCTATGCCGACGTGAACGCCGAGACCCGCAAACGTGTTGAACGGGCCGCCGAAACGCTTGGCTATCGCCCCAGCCACGCCGCCGCCATGCTGCGCCGCAATCAGACCGGCACCGTGACCTTCATGGTGTCCAAGCCCTGGACCAAATACGTTGACCCCTATTTTCTGGGCCTGCTCGACGGGTTGGAGATGATGCTGACCGCATCCGGGCTTGATCTGCAGGTCGTCATGGCCCGCGACTATGACCGCGAAATCGACATCATCCGCAGCGCTGTCGAACGCAACCGCTGTGATGCGCTGGTGTTCGCGCGGACCCGCCCCGAGGATGAACGCATCGACTGGTTGGAAGAGCGCGGGTTCCCCTTTGTCACCGTCGGCCGGAACAATCGCAACAGCCACTGCTTTGTCGACCGCGATCAGGTGCAGGTCGGTCGCGAATCCGCGCGTAGGCTGGTGGCGCTAGGTCACCAGAAGATCGGCCAACTGACCACGCCGCTGCGCTATACCTACACGCATCTCAGCATTCAGGGCGTGCGCGAAGGCCTGGAGGAAGCCGGTCTGACCCATGATCCGGCGCTGGATGTGGAATGCTTTTTGTCGCATAAAACCGGCGAGGAAGCGGTGACCGAACTGTTCATGCGCGGGGCCAGACCCACCGCGCTGATCTGCGGCAACGATCCGATTGCCATTTCGGCGATGGAGGGCTTGCGGCGCCTTGGTCTGATCCCCGGCAAGGATGTCGCGCTGATCGGCTGCGATGACACGCCGATTGCCGCCCATATGCGCCCGGCTTTGACCACGTTCAGCATGGATCTTGAGGCGCTTGGCATCCGGCTTGGCCGCATGGTGCAGGCGCGTCTGCAAGGGGATACCACACCGCAGCAATATCTGATCGAAGCCCCGATGGTGCTGCGCCAAAGCGATTGTCCGGGAAAGCAGGAAATAGAAAACCGCCATGAAACTTGAGGTGCATCACATCCGCGCGCTCAAGGGCCAGCGCCAGCTGACCGAACTGAATGTGCAATCGGTCGATCAGGTGATGGCCGCCGAAGCGGCCGGCATTGACATCATCGTTTCGGGCTACCGCCCGGAATTTCCCGCCCGCCGCGCCGCAGCCCCCGACACCCATTTCTGCTTTGGCCTGATCTATGGCCATCCGGTCAATGCCGACGAGGCCAAGCGCGCCGCCTTTGACGCGCTGGAAGCCGGAGCCGATTCCATCTATTGCGCCATGCATTTCGACGTGATCGAGGCCATGGCGAAAGAAGGCATCCCCGTCGTCGGCCATGCCGGCCTTGTGCCGCAAAAACATCGCTTGACCGGGATGCGCGCCTTTGGACGCACCGCAGCTGAGGCACAGGCCCTGATGCAGACCATCGGCAATTACGAATCCGCCGGGGCCTTTGCCGTTGAACTGGAAGTGGTCGCCGAACCCGTCGCCAGCGCCATTTCAAAATCAACGCCGCTGACGATCATCTCGATGGGCTCTGGCCCCGGCTGCGATGTGCAGTATCTTTTCGCAACCGATGTATTGGGCGAGACCAAAGGTCACATTCCCAAACATGCCCGCATCTATGATAATCTGGCGTCTGAATACGCCCGCTTGCAAAAGCGCCGCGTGAAAGCGTTCGCGGCCTTTCGTGCCGATGTCGCTGGTGGCCAGTTTCCCGGCCCTTCGGAACTTGTGACCCTCAGGCCGGCCGAAGCGGACGCCCTGTCCGCCTTTCTGGCCGACCCACTCCGATAGGACAGCCCATGTTTGATATTCTCGCTCCCTTCCGCATCAAACCCTACCGCGACTACGCACTTGAAGGCCCGGCCAACGACCGCGCGGTGGCCGAAGGCCTGGCCAATGCCGACTGGTATCAGACGCCGGTTGACCGCAAGTTGCTGAAAGAGTTGATGAAACGCTCGGACGGCTCGGCCCTGCGCGATACGGCGATCTGGTTGGGGCTTTTGGTGCTGACCGGCGGGCTTGGGGTTGCCCTGTGGGGCAGTTGGTGGGCGCTGCCGGTTTTTGCCGTTTACGGCGTGCTCTACGCCTCGGCCGCCGACAGCCGCTGGCACGAAATGGGCCATGGCACGCCGTTCAAGACACCTTGGATGAACGATGTCGTTTATGAAATTGCCTCGTTCCTGACTATGCGCAACCCGGTTGTCGCGCGGTGGAGCCACACCCGCCATCACACCGACACCATCATTGTCGGCCGTGACCCCGAAATCTCGTCGATGCGGCCCGTGCAACTTGTGCTGCTGGCTATCGGCATGATTGGTGTGACGGGATTGCCTCAGCTTTTGGCCTCTCTGATCACCCAAAGCATGGGCCGGCTGACCGCCGCCGAGATGGACTATGTCCCTGAAAACGAGCGGTCCAAGGCCTACCGCGCTGCCCGAATTCAAGTGGCGATCTATGGCGCCGTGCTGCTGTCCTGCCTTGTCACTTGGTCGATCCTGCCCGCCATGCTGATCATCCTGCCACGCGCCTATGGCATCTGGTTTCTGATCGTCGTCGGCCTGCCGCAACATGCGGGACTGGCGGAGGATGTGCTCGACCACCGCCTTAATTCTCGGACCGTTCTGATGAGCCTGCCGCTGCGGTTCCTCTATTCCAACATGAACTACCACGTCGAACACCACATGTACCCGATGGTGCCCTATCACGCCCTGCCGCGCCTGCATGACGCTGTCAAGCATGACTGCCCGGTGCCGTGCCCGTCTGTTCTGGCCGCCTGGCGCGAGATCTTGCCCGCTTACCTGCGTCAGCAAAAGGATCCAACCTATTTCCTGACCAAGATCTTGCCACCCGGCGCCGGACAGGTGCCCGACCATCCAAAGGCGATATGTAACATAACCAACGGCTTGCCAGACTTGGATCCCCTTCAATCTGATTCAGTGTAAAGGTGATCCGCGCTAATCATGCTGTTTTTCGATCTGCCGGAGTGACCGGAATGACCAGGGCCAATTGATGGCGCGTCGGCGTCCCTTATCAGATCTGTCCGCGCTCGTTTCAGGACAGCAATGGCAACCGACTTGGCGATCTGGCCAGGGTCACCCGCCGCCTGCCCTATTGTGCCGCAAGCAGTTCTCTCTGCACAACGTCCCGCCCAGCCAGCCGGATTTCGGTTGCCACAACCCCGATGTGCGGGACTGGCGCCTTGAGAATGTCCGGACATCTCCGGGATCACGGTGAGCGCCAGAAGCTACACCACGTCCGGGGGGGCACGATCGCTATCATTTCCGCGACCAAACAAAGCAAATGGTTTGACCAATTGCAAAAACGTGCTTTACTCTCCAGATCGAAGCCGGGGGATGGCATGACGACTCACCTAGGACCGCAGGAGTTGCGCCTGCTGCAAGACAAGGCGCTGTGGCTCTCGGCTTGGATGATTCATAACGCCAACCATCTGCGGCCCAAGACGGACGCGACAAAAGTTGGCGGGCATCAAGCCAGTTGTGCGTCGATGGCCACCCTGATAACCGCCCTTTATGGCCGCGCCTTGCGCCCGCAGGACCGGGTGGCGATCAAGCCGCATGCGGGGCCGGTGTTTCATGCCTTGCAGTATCTGACTGGCAAGCAAAGCCTTGAGAAAATGCAGAACTTTCGCGGCTTTGGCGGCGTGCAGTCCTATCCGTCGCGTACCAAGGACACGGCGGACGTGGATTTCTCGACCGGCTCTGTCGGGCTGGGGGTGGCGATCACCGCTTTCACCTCTCTGGTGCAGGATTACGTCAAAGCCCGCGATTGGGGCACCTTGCCCGAAGGACGCATGGTGGCGCTGGTCGGTGACGCCGAATTGGACGAGGGCAATATCTACGAATGCCTGCAAGAGGGCTGGAAGCACGACCTGCGCAATTGCTGGTGGATCATCGACTACAATCGCCAAAGCCTGGACGGCGTGGTGCGCGAGGGCCTGGCTGACCGCATCAGCGGGATTTTCGCGGCCTTTGGCTGGGATGTGGTCACGCTGAAACATGGGGCATTGCAACGTGCCGCCTTCGCCGAACCGGGGGGTGTGCGGCTGCGCGACTGGATCGACGCCTGCCCGAACCAGCTTTATGCGGCGCTGACGTATCAGGGCGGGATGGCGTGGCGCAAACGCCTGATGGACGAGATCGGAGATCAGGGGCCGGTTGCGGCGCTTCTGGGCCGTCGTACCGACAGCGAACTGGCCGAGGTGATGGAAAATCTGGGCGGCCATTGTCTGGC
>JAYSSN010000145.1:0-11440 GCA_043720555.1 Rhodobacterales bacterium
GCGCCGTGCAGCTGGCCGGCCGCGGGCAGGCCGATGCGACGCTGCGGATCTACATGGACAATATGGCCACGATGGATGCGCAGGTGGGCGCCGATGGCAAATGGTCGGTCGCACTGCCCGATACGGTGCCGGGCGTCTATACGCTGCGGATCGACCAGCTGGGCGATGGCGAGGCGGTCACCTCGCGGTTCGAGACGCCGTTCAAACGCGAAACGCTGGAGGCGTTGGCGGCGGCATCGGGCGCTGCTGCCCCGGTCCCGGACGTTGCGGCGACGCCCGAACCTGCCGCCGACCCCGAACCTGCCACCGAAGTCGTTGCCGGGACGCCAGCCGCCCAGGCATCAGAGGACCCCCCCGCACCGGTTGCGGCAGCGCTGGTGGATGAACCTGTCACTGCACCCGTCGCCGCGGACCCTGACGCAGCGCCCCTGCCTGATGTGGCGGCCGCGCCGACGACAGAACTGGCCGTGGCCGAGACTGCACCCGCTGCGCAAACCGTGGTTGCTGCGGCACGTCCTGTCACCATCACGGTGCAGCCCGGCTTCACCTTGTGGGGCATTGCTGACGACATGATGGGCGAGGGGACGATGTATGTGCAGGTGTTCGAGGCAAACCGCGACAAGATCCGCGACCCCGACCTGATTTACCCGGGGCAGGTGTTCACTCTGCCGCAGGAGTAAGACCTGCGCTGGTGTCACGGCTGACCGCACAACAATCGCGGACCTGCGCATCGCCCATGCAGCAGTCGTTCAGAAGATGGCCGATCAGCCCGCCGATCATGGCGCGGTCCACGGTGTAGAACACATGGCGGCCTTCGCGCCGCGACCTGATAAGACTTGCGCCTTCCAGGGCCGCAAGGTGGAACGACAGACGCGACGCGGACAGCCCCAGCGCCGCGCCGATCATGCCAGCCGCCAGTCCTTGATCGCCCGCAGGCATCAGATTGCGCACCAGCGCGAGACGCTGTTCATTGGCCAAGGCCTGCAGGGCGGTGAGGGCTTTACTCTGGTCCATCCTTCAACTACTCAAGAACTCTTGAAATGACCCTAGCCGAAACGCCCGCGCCGTTCAACTGTCCCGGCCCGCGTTTGCCACGAGGCCGCAAATGACCAACAAACCCTCTCCCAAACCCGCGACCGGCTGGCAGACCATGCGCCGCGTGGGCCCGTATCTGTGGCCGGCCGGGCAGACCTGGATCAAGCGGCGCGTTGTGATGGCGCTGACGTTTCTGGTCGCGGCCAAGCTGATTTCGGTGACCACGCCCTATCTTTACAAACTCGCGGTCGATGCCCTGGGCGGCAAAGAACCCGGTGCGGCGATGGCCATGATGCTGACGGCCGTCGGACTGACGGTCGCCTATGGTATGGCGCGGCTGGGCGTCGTGCTGTTCAGCGAGGCGCGGGATGCGGTGTTCGTGCGGGTGGGGCAGCGTGCGTTGCGGCGGCTGGCACTGGAGACCTTCACCCACATTCACCGCCTGTCGTTGCGGTACCATATCACGCGCAAGACAGGCGGGCTTAGTCGCATCATCGAACGCGGGGTGAAGGGTGTCGATTTCCTGCTGCGTTTCATGCTGCTTTCGATCGGTCCGCTGATCCTCGAGCTGTCGATGGTTGCCGTGATCTTCGCACTCGTGTTCGGCTGGCAGTATTCCGTGGTCGTGATTGTGACCATCACGCTTTACGTCACCTTCACCTTCAAGGTGACGGAATGGCGGGTGAAAATCCGGCGCGAAATGAACGAGCAGGACAATGACGCCAACCAGAAAGCCATCGACAGCCTGTTGAACTTTGAAACCGTAAAGTATTTCGGGGCGGAAGGGCGTGAGGCAGCCCGCTATGACCGGGCCATGAAGCAGTATGAAACGGCCGCGGTAAAAACCGGCCTCAGCCTGTCATTGCTCAATGTGGGGCAATCCTTGCTTATCACCTGTGGCCTAGTCATCGTGATGGTCATGGCGGCGCTGGAGGTGCAGACCGGTGTGCTGACAGTCGGCGATTTCGTCATGGTCAACGCCTACATGATCCAGATCACGCTGCCGCTGGGCTTTCTCGGGACGGTGTACCGCGAGATCCGGCAGTCGCTGGTCGATATGGGCGAGATGTTCGGCCTGCTCGGTCAGCCTGCAGAAGTGACGGACAAGCCCGGTGCGCAGCCGCTGGCCGTCGCGGGCGGTGCTGTACTGTTTGACAACGTGTTTTTCGCCTATGATCCGGAACGTGTGATCCTGAAGGGCGTGACGCTGCGGGTGGGTGCGGGGGAGCGGGTGGCATTGGTCGGCACCTCAGGATCGGGAAAATCGACCATCGGGCGCTTGCTGTTCCGCTTTTATGATGTGACGGGCGGTGCCGTGCGGATCGACGGTCAGGATATCCGCGACATCACCCAAGACAGCCTGCATGCCGCCATTGGTGTCGTGCCGCAGGATACGGTGCTGTTCAACGACACCATCCGTTACAACATTGCCTACGGACGCGACGGCGCGTCGCAGGCCGAAATCGAGGCCGCGGCACAGGCGGCGCGCATCCACGACTTTATCATCCGCCTGCCCGACGGATATGAAACGACCGTGGGCGAACGCGGGTTGAAGCTGTCGGGCGGCGAGAAACAGCGCGTCGGCATTGCCCGCACATTGCTGAAGGACCCGCCGATACTGCTGCTGGACGAGGCGACGTCGGCACTCGACAGCCAGACCGAGGCCAGTATCCAGGACAGCCTGCGCGAGATGGGGCAGGGCCGCACCGTGATCACCATCGCGCACCGCTTGTCAACCGTCGCGGATGCCGACCGGATCGTGGTGCTGGAGGACGGGCTGGTGGTCGAAGAAGGCCGCCACGACATCTTGATCGCGCGCGGCGGGCGGTATGCCGCGATGTGGGCGCGGCAGTCGCAGGAAGAGGCCGAGGCGGCGTAACCGGAAGATCCCGCGCGGGCGGATGTCACGCGCTTCCCGGGTTCACGAATCGTGCCAGCGCCTTTGACGGGTGTCAGGGTGCGGGCCCACAATTCTTCTGCGAAGAATTGAAGCGTGTCGGTACGACTCGCTGTGATCTTTCGCAGAAAGATCGGGGCAGGGGGGGCGTTCTGATCCGCCCCCTGTTGTCGCGGTCATGCGCTGCCCTTGGCAAGACCGGGGCTTCGCGTGTAAGACAGGCCTCAACCAACGGAGGCGGTCTTGAGCAATAACGAAAGTTTCATCGACGAGGTGACCGAAGAGGTGCGCCGCGACAAACTTTTTGCCATGTTCCGCAAGTATGGCTGGATCGGGATCGTTGCGGTTCTGGGCATCGTGGGCGGCACTGCCTTCAACGAGTGGCGGCAATCGCGGGCAGAGGCGCGGGCGCAGGCGTTCGGCGATGCGGTCCTTGACGCGCTTGATCTGGGTGCCACCGATGAACGGATTGCCGCGCTCGGCGATGTGCCCGCGACGGGCGAACAGGCCGGGCTGTTGGGCCTGATGCTGTCGACCGACCCCGAAAGCGACAAGACCGCCACCCTTGCGGCGCTGGAGGCGGTGTCCAACACGGCGGACCTGTCGCCCCTGTACCGCGACCTCGCCGTGCTGCGCCGGGTGACTGTCGCCGGCGCGGATGTGCCCCTGGCGGATCGGCGCGCAGCGCTTCAGGCCATCGCCATCGCGGGCCGCCCCTACCGGGTGCTGGCACAAGAGCAACTGGCGATCCTGTTGATCGAAGAGGGCAAACGGGATGAGGCGATTTCCGCCCTGACGGCGCTGTTGCAGGATCAGGAGGCGTCGCAGGGCTTGCGTCGCCGCGCAGAACAGATGATCGTCGCCTTGGGCGGTTCGCTGCCCGAAGCAGGCTGACAGGGGTGGATGTGGTGAAGGTTCAACTGACAGGTCTCGCCCTGATCCTCAGCCTCGGGGCCTGCGCCCCGCGCGAAGTGATCCTGCCGGGCGAACGTTTCCCGGTGCGCGCCGATCTGAATGCCTCGATCCCGGTCGAGGGTGAACCTGCCCCCGTGGCACCGGGCGACCGCCCCGAAAACCAGTCGGTGCCGATCAGTCTGCCTGCGCCCGTCGCCAATGCCGACTGGACGCACCGGGCGGGCAGCGCGCGGCATGTCCAGCCGCATGGCAGCCTGTCGGCCAATCCCCAACTGATCTGGGCGGCCAATATCGGGGCCGGTAATTCACGCCGCAACCGGATTGCCGCAGCCCCCGTGGTGGCCGACGGCCGCATCTTCACGATTGACGCCAGTGCAGCCCTGGTGGCCACCGCCACCAATGGCGGGGCGTTGTGGACGGCTGACCTGACCGCGCCTTATGACCGGGGTGGTGGCTTGTCCGGTGGTGGGCTTGCCTACGGTGGCGGGCGGCTGTTTGCCACGACGCCGTATGGCGAGGTGGTTGCGGTCGATCCGGCCACCGGTGCCGTGATCTGGCGCCAACGGCTGGATGTGTCGGTCACGGGTGCGCCAGCGACGGACGGGACGAGCGTGTTTGTGGCCGGGCGTGACGGGTCGTCCTGGGCGATTGCGGCGGCGGATGGCCGCGTCAGCTGGACCGTGCCGGGCCTGCCATCCGCGACGGGTGTGGTCGGGTCTGCGGCCCCGGCCATCGGCGAGCGCAGCGTGGTGTTTCCGTTTGCCAGCGGCGTGATTGCATCGGTGCTGAAGCAAGGTGGCACCCTTGCCTGGAGCGCACCTGTTGCGGGCCAACGTCTGGGCCGGGCTTATGCGGCGGTTGGTGATGTGACGGGCGATCCGGTGATTGATGGCGGCGCCGTCTATGTCGGCACATCCGCAGGGCGGACGCTGGCGATTTCCACATCGGGTGGCGAACAGATCTGGGCGGCGGGCGAAGGGGCGATGGGGCCGCTTCTGGCTGTCGGTGGGTCGCTGTTCATGGTGAACGACGAAGGCCTGCTGGTGCGGTTGGATCAGGCCACGGGCGCGACGATCTGGACAGCCCCGATGCCCTATTTCGACACTGACAAACCCAAGCGGCAAAAGGCGATCACGGCGCATTTCGGGCCGGTTCTGGCCAGTGGCCGGATTGTTGTCGCATCCGGTGACGGGGCACTGCGGTTCTTTGATCCGACGAACGGTGCGGCCCTTGGCATGGTGGAATTGCCCGGCGGGGCGGCCAGCCAGCCGGCACTTGCGGGGGGTGTTCTTTACGTCGTGTCGCAGAACGGGAAACTTCTGGCTTTCCGCTGACGCCATTGCGGTATAGAGGGTCCGGCTTCACAGTTGGACAAAACCCATGAGCTTTACCCTCGCCATCGTCGGCCGACCCAATGTCGGCAAGTCCACGCTGTTCAACCGGCTGGTCGGGCGCAAGCTCGCGCTCGTCGATGATCAGCCGGGGGTGACGCGCGATCTGCGCGAGGGAGATGCCAGGCTGTTCGATCTGCGGTTCACCGTGATCGACACGGCCGGGCTGGAGAACGTCACGGATGACAGTCTGCAGGGCCGGATGCGGCGGCTGACCGAACGCGCGGTGGGAATGGCCGATATCAGCCTGTTCCTGATCGACGGGCGGGCGGGTGTTACGGCAAATGACCTCGTCTTTGCCGATATCCTGCGCAAAAAGGGCGCGAAGGTTATCCTTGGCGTGAACAAGGCCGAGGGCAGCGCGGGTGACGCGGGTGCGCTTGATGCATGGTCACTCGGCCTGGGAGAGCCTGTGCGGATGTCGGCCGAACATGGCGAGGGGTTGGATGACCTTTACCATCTGCTGCGGCCCCTGGCGGATCAGTTTGCCGAACGTACCGAAGCAGATACCCCCGATGTGGACATTGACGTTCCCGAAGGCAGCGAGGATGAGGCCGACCCCGAGGCGCATTGGCCATCCGCCAAAAAACCGCTGCAGATCGCGGTGATCGGGCGCCCCAATGCGGGGAAATCGACGCTCATCAACAAAATTCTCGGCGAGGAGCGCTTGCTGACCGGACCCGAGGCGGGGATCACGCGCGATGCGATTTCGGTGCGGGCCGATTGGATGGGCACGCCGATTCGGATTTTCGACACTGCAGGCATGCGCCGCCGCGCGCGGATTTCGGAAAAGCTGGAAAAGCTGTCGGTCGCCGATGGCATCCGTGCGGTGCGCTTTGCCGAGGTGGTGGTGGTGCTGCTGGACGTGGAAATTCCGTTCGAGGTGCAGGATCTGCGCATCGCGGACTTTGCCGAAACCGAAGGCCGGGCGATCGTGATTGCGGTCAACAAGTGGGATCTCGAGGACGAAAAGCAGGAAAAGCTGGTCGAGCTGAAAGAGATGTTTGAACGTAGCCTGCCGCAGTTGCGCGGGGCGCCGCTGGTGACGGTTTCGGCCAAGACCGGGCGCGGGCTGGACCGGCTGCATGATGCGATCCGCAAGGCGCATGACGTGTGGAACCGGCGTATCCCCACGGCGCGGCTGAACACCTGGCTGGGCGCTATGACCGAGGCACACCCGCCACCGGCACCCGGCGGGCACCGGATCAAGCTGCGCTACATGACTCAGGTCAAGACGCGGCCACCGGGGTTCATTGCGATGTGCAGCCACCCCGACCTGATGCCGGACAGCTACCGCCGCTATCTGGTGAACGGCCTGCGCGAGCATTTCGAGATGCCGGGCACACCGATCCGCCTGACCTTCCGGGGGCAGGGCGACAAGAATCCGTTCAAGGATCGCAAGTTCCACACGCCGTCACGGTTGCGGAAACACAAGGAAAACTCGTTCAAGCCGAAGGGATGACGGGGCCGGGTTGCCAGCAGGCGATTTCGGGGTCGATCGCTTTGAAATCAACTGACCACAAAGTGATCCACACGACCGGTCAGAGCGCGATGCCGATCTGTGGAACCACGGTGACAGCGACCGAACGCCGATTTGCGGCGAGGGTCGATGGCGCGCATGGTCGGGTGGTGCATTGCCGAGGGCTCGATCAGAACACATCCTGCTCCAACTCATTGGAAACTGGTGACACCCGGCCTGGGCTCCGCGTCGCCCGTGCCGTCAAACCGGATGCTGCAACGATCCGCCTGATGAATTGCGCTGATCGGGTGGGACAGGCGGTCCGCACTTGTCCCTGACTTGCCCTATCGGGCTGCATTCAGCTGCCGTCGCGCGCCGATGAGCGTCAGGGCCATGATTGCGGCACCCGCAACGGCGAGCAATGCGACGGTGAAATTCGGCACCCAGTTCACCCAGATGATCCCGAACAGGGCCCAGATCACGGTCAGCCCGTATTCCGGCGCATGGGCACGGCGCAACTGGATCGTGACGGCGATGGCAAGGCTGATGGCCAGCGCCGCCGCAGCCGACTGGGTATCGGTCAGCCAGCCATAGCCAGCGACAACGACCCCCAGCGACACATTGGCCGCCGCCGTCAGCCAGCCCGTGTAAATTGCCACGGGCGCTGTCAGCAGCAGACGGTCGCGCGCGGGCGCGGTGCCAAGAAACGCCACGATGGCTGCCAAAAGCATCACCCAGAGGCCATTGGTGGCAGTGATCGGATAAACCGGTGCGATCCACAGCCAGAACGTGCCGATGATAAGCGACAGCGCCAGCGGCATGCGGATCCGGTCCCATTCCGGGTCTGTGCGCCGTGCGACCGCGCCAAAGACCGCGTGGGCGATCAGGCCCAGATAGATCACGCTCCAGATTGCAAAAGCAAAGCCTGCCGGCTGGATCGACGGGCGGTCGATCAGCACCGGAAAGACGCCCGGGGCGTAGCCGCGGAAGGGTTCGGTGACAAAGGGGGCAATGCCGAAGGCGAGGGTTGCCAACAGCAGAATAACGGCGCGGATCACCATGCTTCACGCAAGGCCCAGTCGCGGCGCGCGGCAAAATCCGGTTTTGCGACCAGCTCGGCGATCCGCGCCTCATGGGCCGCACAACACGCATCGTGCAGGGCCATCAGCGCGGGGTCGGATTCGAAATGGTCCCGGTGATAGGCGCGGGCTGCGGCGTCGGCGCGGGTGAAGGTGCAGGTTGCCTCTTCATTGCGGTTGCGTACGCGCCAATAGGTTTGCGACACCTGCTTTCCGGTGATGACGACATCACCGCGGAACATCTTGACCAGATAGCTGTCGAGCGAGCGGAGCGCGAAGTGATCAAGGCTGACAAGGCCGTAACTGCCACGCACGTCATGGCCATTCTGGCTGCGGTCGGCATGGAAGGTGCCTTGCGGGCGGCCGGATCCGTCGCGCCAGATCACCGGGCTGCCGGCATCTGCCATGTCGGGGCGGTGATTGCGCAGCCGTTCCACCTTTTCGGAAAGGCGCACGATGCTTTTCACGCCGCGCCGGGCGCGGAACGGACCGGGGCGTTCGGTCTGGTGCAGGGGGAACTGGTCCTTGAGCCAGCCGCGCGCATAGGATTGCTGCTGGTTTGATCCATGGTTGATCTCGGATATCGACAGGACGTCGAAAAAGCCCGTTTCTGCCAGAAGATCGGTGATCGTGCCGCCGCCTGCGCGGATGTTCACGAATTCATCGACATCCATCGACAGAAAGAAATCGGCCTCGCGCATGCCCCGCAGATGGTGGGCATAGTTCAGGGCGGCGGGCTGAAAATGGGTGTCGCCGGTTGCCAGGGCCGGGTTGGGCAGGTGGGTCAATTCGCCCATGTCGGCCAGCCGGTCAAGCAGGCGGTCGGTGCCGTCGGTGCAATCATTGGTAAAGATGGTGAAATCGGTGATGCCCACGGCGCGGTGCCAGGCCAGCCATTCCAGAATGAAGGGGCCTTCGTCCTTCATGCAGGTGGCGACAAACACGCGTGGATCGCGGATGGGCCAGTCGCGGAAGGTGCGCGCAGGCAGGGCCGCCGCTTTCGTTGGCGCGGGGGTTGCCCGGACGAACAGCTGGACCGAACTGCCACCCTTGTTGTCCGGGGCCAGATGCAGCCCCTTGGCTGCGAGAATGGCTATGATGCGGTCGCGCTGCGCCTCGCCGTACACCTTGGGGTGCAACTCCAGCACGATGGCGCGGACGGATGACAGATCGGCATTGTCAAAGAGCCCGTCTTCGCCGCCTTCGATATCGCAGACAATGACCGTGGGCCGCATTTCGGCCAAAAGCGCGCCAATGCCGAACCGGGGCAGGGCGACGCTGCGGGAATAGGCGCGCGAGTCCGGTTCCATCGACGAGGCCCAGAAATCGGGGCGCAGATAGAACAGCACGCCGTCACCGTCGGTGGCCGCCGCAATGCCGTTGCGCAGATCGACATTGGTAATGCCGTTCAGCCGGTGGGTTTCGCGGATCAGCGGGATCAGATCGGGATTCGCCTCGATCGCCACCACCTGTTCGACGCCCGCGACCTGACCCGAGATTGATGACAGCAGTCCGACGCCTGCGCCCAGTTCCAGCACCCGGTCACCGGCGCGCAGGACGCGGCGCAGGGCCGCCGCCTCGCCGCCCTCATAACGGTTGTTGCGCATCGGGCGTTCGATCTTGGGCGTGATGATCGCGGGCACGAAAGGCACCTTGATGCCTTGGGTTTCGATTACATCCGAATATTCAATCATGACGACCTCGCGCCGGATTTCGGCAGGGTTACAGGTTCAGTGTGGGCGGTGGCGCGGTGAAAGGCAACCGCGCGGGCAATGGCCACGCTGATCGGCTCGTCCGGGGTCATGCGCAGATCACCATGATCGTTGCGTGCATTTTCAATCAGTTGCACCGGATCGTCACCGGGTTTCGTGCCCGTCTTCAGTCTGCGGATGGATGAGATCGGCACCCGTTCGTCCGACGGATTGTGCAGCGCAAGGATGCGCGCCCCGGTGCGATGGCGAAAGCCCGGATAGGCAAAGCCGCCGGAAAAGGCCAGCACGGTGGTAATCGCGGGTCGCGGCAGCCCCAGGGCGCGGGGCAGCCACAGGGTGTTCAGCGCGGATATCGCCCCGGCCGAACTGCCGCCCAGCAGGTAGCGGCCCGACAGGCCCCAGCCCGATTGCGCTTGTGCAAACGCGAGGAAGGCACAGGCGTCCTCGACCACGCCAAGCGGGCGGGGGCCAAAGAACGTCTCATGCATGGCTTCGCCCGCGGCGATGGCGTCGGCTTGCAGGGCGGTCAGCGTGGCCATCGTTGCAGGGCGCAGGGTGGCAGGGGGCCGCGCGAGGCGGTAGTCGATAAAGGCGGTCGCGATGCCGTGGGCGGCAAAGCCCGCGCCGAGGATGGCATGGTTGCGATGGCTGCGGCTGCCGGTGCGAAAGCCGCCCGAATGCATCCAGACCAGCAGATCAGCGGGGGTGCCGCCGGGCAGATAGACATCCGCCGCCAGTTCGCGGTCACCCCGCAGGGTCGGCGCCGTGGCATAGGTGACCGTAACGGTGCGCACCATGCTGTCTTTCCCTGCTGTGGCCCGCTGTCGCGGACCTGCCTGCTCATTGATCTTGCTGCCGGACGAAAGCGGCCTTCGGCGCAGGTATCCGCAGCAAGGCGGTTTTGGTCAAGCAGCGAATCGTGCGGGCGTGAGCGAACTTGGCCACTGATGCATCCGGCGCGCAGTCAGGCCAGCGCGCCCGCCGCCGTGATCCGCGTGGCGCCACCCATGTAGGGGTGCAGCACCGCGGGCAGATCGACGGACCCGTCCGCTTGCTGGCCGTTCTCCAGCACCGCAATCAGCGTGCGCCCGACAGCGAGGCCCGATCCGTTCAGCGTATGGACGAATTCCGGCTTGCCGCCCGACGCGGGCCGAAAGCGGGCGTTCATGCGGCGCGCCTGAAAATCACCGCATACCGAAACAGAACTGATTTCGCGATAGGTGTTCTGGCCCGGCAGCCACACCTCAAGATCATGGGTTTTCGTGGCACCAAAGCCCATGTCGCCGGTGCACAGCACGACGACACGGTAGGGCAGGCCCAGCTTTTGCAGGATGGCTTCGGCACAGCGCGTCATGCGGTCATGTTCGGCAAGGCTGGTGTCGGGCGTGGTGATCGACACCATTTCCACCTTTTCAAACTGATGCTGACGCAGCATGCCCGACGTGTCGCGACCGGCAGAGCCTGCTTCAGACCGGAAGCACTGGGTATGTGCTGTGCGCCGGATCGGCAGTTGGGTCTCATCCAGAATCGTCTCGGCGACCATGTTGGTCAGGGTGACTTCCGCCGTGGGGATCAGCCACCAGCCGTTGGTTGTCTGATAGCTGTCCTCGGCAAATTTCGGCAACTGGTTGGTGCCATACATCGCCTCTTCCTTGACCAGCACCGGGGTCCAGGTTTCGATCAGGTCATGGTCGGTGATGTGGGTATCCAGCATGAACTGCGCGAGTGCCCGGTGCAGCCGAATCGCCGCTCCTTGCAGGATCACAAAGCGCGAGCCGGACAGTCTGGCGGCGGTGGCAAAATCAAGAAGTCCGTCCATCGCTCTGATTTCAAAGTGTTCCTTCGGATCAAAGTCAAAGTTGCGCGGGTTACCCCAGCGACGAATTTCCACGTTACCGGCCTCATCCGCGCCGGTAGGAACGTCGGCGAGTGGCAGGTTGGGAATGGTAAGC
>JAYSSN010000146.1:0-4236 GCA_043720555.1 Rhodobacterales bacterium
CCAAGTTGGAATACCGCGTCTTCGGATTGTTCGTGCTGGCGCAACTGTGCGCGAATGCGGGCCAGCAGGACGGGAAACTTGAAGGGCTTGGTGACATAGTCATTCGCGCCCGAATCCAGCCCCAGAATTGTGTCGGCATCGGAATCATGCCCGGTCAGCATCAGAATGGGACATTTGATCCCGGCCTTGCGCATCCGACGGCAAAGCTCGCGGCCATCGGTGTCGGGAAGACCGACGTCGAGAATCACCAGATCGTAAAGACCCTGCTTGGCCTTTTCCATACCGTCGGCCCCGGTGCCCGCCTCAAACACGTCGAAGTCTTCGGTCGTGACCAACTGTTCGCTGAGTGCTTCACGCAGATCATCGTCGTCGTCGACCAAAAGGATTTTGCGCAGCGTGGCCATGTTGTTCTCCGTTCTGTCTTCTATCACATCAGCAGCAGTAACGAGAGCGACAAGGTTTTGGGTGCAACGTTCACGCGGTCGTGTAGTGAGGGGCGAAATATTTCAGTTTGTTCCGTCTTTGCGTCGGTGCGCGGCCTGACTGTTACAAAGCAGCGCCCACTTTTCGTGCTGCGTTTTTGCGCTTAGACAGAGCATATGAGCCTTGCCCCCACCTTGACCGAGATTTTGGCCCGCGCGCGTGCCGATCTGCGCATGGGCGTGCCCGTGGTGTTGACGGATGCAGGACGTGGGGCGCTGATCGTGGCGGTCGAGGTTCTGACGACGGCGCGGCTGGCGGATCTGCGTCGGCTTGGTGCGCCGGTTCTGACGGTGACGGGTTGGCGGGCCGCGACACTGAAGGCGCGGGTCTACGACAACGATCTGGCGCGGATCGCCGTGCCTGCGGATGCAGGGGTTGATTGGCTGTGCGCGCTGGCCGACCCCAAGGATGATCTGCGGGTGCCGATGAAGGGGCCGCTGCAATCGCTGCGTGATGGGGCGGCAGATTTGCACCGCGCTGCAATCGCATTGTGCAAGGCCGCGCATCTGCTGCCCGCCGCCCTCGTGGTCGAGGTGGCAGATCCGTTGCGTCTGGCGGGTGAACATGCGCTGATTACGCTGCCGCTTGCCGGAATTGCAGATGATCTTGCCCGTGCGCCTGTCCTGCACCCCGTGGTCAGCGCGCGCGTGCCGATGGCTGCATCCGAGGCGGGGCGTGTGCACATCTTTCGCCCCGAAGATGGCGGCGAAGAGCACTACGCGATTGAGATCGGCCGCCCTGACCGGTCGGCGCCCGTTCTGGTGCGGCTGCATTCGGCCTGTTTCACCGGCGATGTGCTGGGCAGTCTGAAGTGCGACTGCGGGCCGCAGTTGCGCGCGGCCCTTGCACAGATGGGGCGCGAGGGGGCGGGCGTGCTGCTGTATCTCAACCAGGAGGGCCGCGGGATCGGGCTTGCCAACAAGATGCGCGCGTATTCTTTGCAGGATCAGGGGTTTGATACGGTCGAGGCGAACCACCGTCTGGGGTTCGAGGATGACGAACGGGATTTTCGTATCGGGGCAAGCCTGCTGCGGCAACTGGGGTTCAGCGCGGTACGCCTGATGACGAATAACCCGCGCAAGCTGGCGATGATGCAGTCGTGCGGGGTGCATGTGGTGGAACGGGTACCGCTGCATGTGGGTGAAACCGTGCAGAATGCCGGGTATCTGGCGACGAAGGCGGCCAAGTCCGGGCATCTGCCGTGAAGCCGGCCGATATGGTGGTGACGCCCATGGGCGCGCGGTTCATGGGCCGGGTGTTCCCGTGTTCCGTGGGGCGGTCGGGTGTCGCGATCACAAAGCGCGAAGGGGACGGGGCGACGCCTGCGGGGGTGCACGGGTTCGTCGGGTTGCTGTACCGCCCTGACCGCATTGCCGCCTGCCGGTTGCCCGGTTGGGCGGTGCCGATCCGGCCGGGTGATGGTTGGTCGGATGATCCGACGGACGACGATTACAACCGGATGATCCGCCGCCCGCACCCGCATGGCCACGAACGGTTGTGGCGGGCGGACCCGATGTATGACGTGATCCTGCTGACCAACTGGAACTGGCCGTATGCCGTACGTGGGGCGGGTTCGGCAATATTCGTGCATACATGGCGCGCGCCGGGGCGAGCCACCGCCGGCTGCGTCGCTGTAGCCCGCAATGATCTGCTGTGGATTGCAAATCGGATCCAGCACGACACGCGGTTGATTGTTCGCGTCTGACCCCTTCCCAAAGCGCTTTGAAACTCCTAATCTCGCGCCCAACGAGGGAGGGGACCATGGCCAAATCGCCGTCCACACTGGAGGACGATCTTTTTACATTGCGGCTGGACCGGTCTGCACGTGACCTTTGGCCGATGCTTGAGGCACTTTATGCCGCGCATCCCGACTATACGGCATTCCGCGACCGGCTGCTTGCAACGCTGCGCAAGGCCGCGGCGGACCGCGCCCCCGATCTGCGCCGGCTGGATCTGAAGCGCGATCTGGAACCCGACTGGTTTCAGCGCCCTGATATGGCGGGCTATGTGTTCTACATCGACCGTTTTGCCGGTACGCTGCGCGGCGTTCTGGACCAGCTGGATTACCTGCAGGACCTGGGCATCACCTACGTCCACTTCATGCCCTGTCTCAAGCCGCGCCCCGGCGATAGTGACGGTGGCTATTCGGTGATGGATTACCGGGCGATCAACCCTGACTTCGGCACGATGGCCGATTTTGAAGAGGTGACTGCGGCGCTGCGGGCGCGGGGGATATCGGTCTGCATTGATCTGGTGCTGAACCATACGGCCAAGGAACATGTCTGGGCCACGACGGCGGCCAAGGGCGATGCAACCTATCAGGACTACTACCTGATGTATGACAGCCCCGATTTGCCCGAACAGTATGAGCGCACGCTGGTCGAGGTGTTTCCCGACAACGCGCCGGGCAATTTCACCCATTACCCTGATTTCGGCAAATGGGTCTGGACGACCTTCAACGAACACCAGTGGGATCTGAACTGGGCCAATCCGCAGGTGTTTCTGGAAATCGTGGACCTCATGCTGTTCCTTGCCAATCGCGGGGTGGATGTGCTGCGACTGGACGCGGTGGCGTTCATGTGGAAACGCATGGGCACGCGGTGCCAGTCCGAGCCTGAGGTACACATGCTGCTGCAAGCGTTGCGCGCCTGCAGTCGCATCGCCACCCCGGCCGTGATCCATCTGGAAGAGGCGATCGTGGCCCCTGCGGAAATGCTTCCCTATCTGGGGCGCGGCAAACATGACGGCAAAGAGGGGAACCTTGCCTATCACAACAGCCTGATGGTGCAATTCTGGTCGTCGCTGGCGACACGCGACACGCGGTTGATGACCCATGTTCTGGCCAGTCATTTTCCCGAAGTATTGACCAATGCAACCTTCGCAACCTACATCCGCTGCCACGATGACATCGGCTGGGCCGTGACGGATGAGGATGCAGGCGCGCTCGGCCTGTCAGGCGTGGGGCACCGCAGTTTCCTGTCGGATTTCTATGAGGGCAGCTTTCCCGGCACTTTCGCGCGCGGAGCACTGTTTCAGGTGAACGAGGAAACCGGCGACAAGCGTATTTCGGGCAGCTTTGCATCGCTTGCGGGTCTGGAAAAGGCGGTGGCCGAAGGGGATGCAACGGCTGTGGACTGGGCCGTGCAGCGGATCTTGATGGGTCACGCGCTGATTGCGGCGTTCGGCGGTATCCCGTTGATCTATATGGGCGACGAGATCGGCCTGCTGAACGATTACAGCTACCGCGATGTGCCCGAACATGCGCATGACAGCCGATGGGTGCACCGCCCACGCATGGATTGGGGGCTGGTGCGCGAACGCAACGGCCACAGCGCTTCGGCGCGTGTATTTCAGGGTGTGAGGCATATTCTGGCGCGGCGGCGGGCGACGGATGCGCTGCATGCAGGGCATGCAACGCGGGTTATCCGCCATGACACACCGGGGCTGTTTGCCATTGCCCGCCTCGCCCCCACGGGCGCAGTGGTGTGTCTGTTCAACATGACCGAAGGCTGGGTGAACGTGCCCGAGGCGCTTGTGCGCGGTGCCGGGGCCAGCCGGATGCAGGACGAATTGTCCGGCAGGCCGGTGTTGCTGCATGCCGGGGCGGTTGTGTTGCCGCCTTACGGACGGGTGTGGCTGACCTGAGCAATTGCTGCCAGGGTTATGTGACCTGTCGGCATAAAACGGGTTGCCCGATCAGGCGCAAACCGCCGCCCGCGCAGTATCCGCGTGATCGGGCAACCCGGATCCTGG
>JAYSSN010000147.1:0-4226 GCA_043720555.1 Rhodobacterales bacterium
TTCACCGCTACTCCGGCGGACATCGCAAAGAAGTGGATCCTGATCGACGCCGAAGGCATCGTTCTGGGCCGCCTTGCAACGATTGTCGCCAACATTCTGCGCGGCAAGAACAAGCCGACCTTCACCCCCCACATGGATATGGGTGACAATGTGATCGTCATCAATGCCGACAAGGTGCAGATGACGGGCAACAAGCGTAACGACAAGCTGTACTTCTGGCACACCGGCCATCCGGGCGGGATCAAGCAGCGCACGGCACGTCAGGTGCTGGAAGGCGCGCACCCCGAGCGCGTGGTCGAAAAAGCCGTTGAGCGGATGATTACCCGCAACCGCCTTGGCCGCGTTCAGATGACCAACCTGCGCGTCTATGCAGGGGCCGCCCACCCGCATGAAGCCCAGCAGCCCACCGTTCTCGACGTCGCGTCGATGAACCCGAAGAACACCCGGAGCGCATGAGCATGGCCGAAATCAAATCCCTTGATGATCTGAAGGCCGCCGTGGGTGGTGCAGCCCCCGCCGCGGCAGCCCCCGCTGCCATCGTGCGCGTCGCCGTGCGTGACAAGCTGGGTCGCGCCTATGCAACCGGCAAGCGCAAGAACGCGGTTGCCCGTGTGTGGATCAAGCCGGGCTCCGGCAAGGTCATCGTCAATGGCAAGGCAATGGTCGACTACTTCGCCCGTCCGGTGCTGCAGATGATCCTGCGTCAGCCGTTCACGGTTGCCGGTGTCGAAGGCCAGTTCGACGTGATGGCAACGGTCGCCGGTGGCGGTTTGTCGGGCCAGGCCGGTGCGGTCAAGCACGGCGTGTCAAAGGCGCTGCAGCTGTACGAACCCTCGCTGCGTGGCGCGCTGAAGGCGGCAGGCTTCCTGACCCGCGACAGCCGCGTGGTGGAACGCAAGAAATACGGCAAGGCGAAAGCCCGCAAGAGCTTCCAGTTCTCCAAGCGCTGATCTGGACGAGAAAGCCAGGAAAGGCCCGGGAATTTCCCGGGCTTTTTTCGTTGTGTGGTCGCGGTTCAGCCACGCCAGAACGGTTTGGTACATTCGCGGTGTGCCAGCGCCGGCTGCACACCGATGTCGCGCAACAGACGCGGATCAAGGCGTGACAGATCGCGGCGGGTCTGGCGGCGGGTTTCCCAGTGCAGCACGGTATCTGCGACGGCGAATGCGATGCGCGAGAACGGGGGCAGGGCAGGCCGACCGGCGTGGCTTGTGTTCAGCAGCGGGGCCATGGGATCACCATTTGTGTTGATACAATTGCGAATATCTCGTAGAGTATAGATACAATATGCGCAGATCAGGGGCGAGGAAAACATTGTGAAAGATACAATATGGGCGCCCGACCTGACTCAGTTTTCTGGTCCGAAGTATCTGGCGCTGACGCGTGCGCTGCGGGATGCGGTGCGTGACGGCACGTTGCCCGCCCATGCCCGGTTGCCGACGGTGCGCGATCTTGCCTGGTCGTTGAAAGTGACACCGGGGACGGTAGCGCGGGCCTATCAGATGGCAACGCAGGAAGGGTTGTTGGCAGCCATGGTGGGGCGCGGCACGTTTGTTGCCGCGGGTGTGCCGCGGCTGGGCCCGCAAAAGGCGCTGTATACCGAACGCGAGGGATCGGCCACCAGCGGGCCTGTCGATCTGCGCCCGCCGTTGCTGCCCGAGGTCGGGCAGTCGGCCGCATTTGCCGATGCGATGCGGGTGGTGGCGAATAAACCGGGGCTTGACTGGCTGGACTACACCACGCAATCGGCCGAGGCGCCGTTGCGTGCTGCGGTGTGTGACTGGTTGCAGCACCGGACCATCGGGCCCTATGGCCCCGAGGATGTGGCGTTGACGAATGGCGGGCAGAATGCGCTGCTGTCAATCATGCTGTGCTGTCTGCGCGGCGACCGGCCCGTGGTGCTGGTAGAGGAACTGGCCTATGCCGGGTTTCGCTATGCGGCGCGGCTGGCGCGGGCCGAGGTGGTGGGGCTTGAGCTGGACAATGAAGGTGTCATCCCCGAAAGTCTTGAGGCGGCCTGCCGGCGCTATCGCCCGCAGGTGCTTTGCCTGACGCCCGAGGCGCAGAACCCCACGACGGTAAAGATGGGCGCCGAGCGGCGGGGGCGGATCGTGGCGATTGCCCGGGCGCACGACCTGCAGATCATCGAGGATGGTTGCTATGCAACGACCAACCTGCATGTGCCCGCGCTGCGCGCGCTGGCACCCGAACGGGTCTGGCATGTCGGCAGCATGTCAAAGGCGATCTCGGCGGCGCTGCGGTTTGGTTTTATCGTTTGCCCGCAGGGAATGGGCGAGGCAGGGCGGCTGACGGTGCAGCACAGCTGCTTTGCGCTGTCGCTGCCGATTTCCGAGATGATCCTGCATCTGATGCAAACCGGGATCGCAGGCCAGCTGCGCGATGCGACGCTGGCGGAAACCGAGCGCCGGGTGCAGATGGTGGTCAACCGGCTGGGCCATTTCGATTTGCACTGGCAGCCCGGCCTGCCGATCAGCTGGCTGCGCCTGCCGTCGGGGTGGCGCGCGTCGGCATTTACCCGGATGGCCGAGGGCGAGGGAGTGCTGGTGCGCCCGGCGGATGAATTTGCGCTGGTGCATGGCCGTGCGCCAAATGCCGTGCGCATCGCGATTGCGGGCCATTTGCCGATGGCGCGACTGGACGGGGCATTGCAGGTGCTGGCGCGTCTGCTGGCCAAGCCGCCGTTCGAGGTGGCAGTCTGAACTGTGGCGCGATTGCGGCAACGGGCGGCGGGTTTTTGCCACATTCTGCCGGATCAGGCCAATTCTGTGGCCAATACGACTCGATCACACGGATTTGTCCGTGATTTCAAAAGTGTGCGTTGACGCACGTCGGCCGCTGCCGCACGCTTGAAAAAAAAGAGCAGTATAAAAAAAGAACGGGCAGTAACATGGGTCACCAATCGTTTTTCCACGCGCCGCATGGCGGGGCGGACTTTCTGGGTCTGCGCACCGATCGGCAGGGCACGACCGAGATCGTCTATGATGATGGCGTGAAGCGCCGGATGGTCTGGCGTGTCGCGGGGCGCAGCGCATCAGAAGCGCATCTTTCGGACGCGCTGCGTGCCGCCGTCAGCGCGTTGCGCGTCGTGCCGACGCTATATGACGAGCTGAAGAAACGGTCGATCGCCATTGAGGCGGTGGTGCGCTGACGCGCAAGCATTCCGTTATGGTACAATGACATAACAGGCAGCGGCCAGCGGGGCGGCCGCCCGTTTCTTGTGGGTTTGCGCACCGGTGTTCCGGTTTTGCGGTGGAAAGGGGGTTTTCACCTTGCAACGGCATGTGCCAAGAAGGTGACAATGAACAGATCATGGCGGGGAGCCGGATATCCGATGAGCGCGGGCACATCAGAGGCTGTGAAGGGGCTGCGCCTGATCAGCCCCACCCTGATTTACTGTCTGCTTCTGATGGCTGTGCCGCTGGCGACGGTCGTGCTGTATTCCTTTTTGACCGATGGCGCGACGGAAACCGGCCAGAAAATCGTCTCGCTGCCGGTGACGCTTGCCAACTACGCTGAGGTGTGGACCAACCGCATCTATCGCATCATCATGGCACGGTCGCTGGCGGTATCGTTTTCGGTGACGCTTGCGACGGTGTTGCTGGCCTATCCGATTGCGTATTATGTCAGCTTCCATGTTCCGGCACGGCGCAAGGCAATCTGGCTGTTTCTTATCACCATCCCGTTCTGGACCAGCTATGTCGTGCGCGTATTCCTGTGGCAGGTCATTCTGGGCTACGAGGGTGTGCTGAGCTCTGCACTCGAAATTGTCGGGATTACCAGCGGTCCGATGACCTTCATGGCGAACGCGCCTGTTGCGCTGACCATCACGCTGGCGCATGCCTATGCGCCGTTCGCGATCTTGCCGATCTTTGTTGTGCTGGAAAAGATTGACCGCTCACTGCTGGAGGCGGGTCAGGATCTGGGCGAGTCAAAGCTGATGACGTTCATCCGCATCACCTTGCCACTGTCGATGCCGGGCGTGCTGGCGGCGGTGTTGATCGTGTTCATCCCGACGGTGGGCGATTATGTGACGCCCAATCTGATTGGCGATGGAAAATATCCGCTGATCGCCACGTGGATTGAAAAAGAGCTGCTGAAACAGGATGACAAGGCGCTTGGCTCGGCGCTGGCCGTGTCGGCGATGGTGATCGTGGCAGTTGTGAGTGTGGCGTTCGTGTTGCTGAACCGCCGTTATCTGAAGGGGA
>JAYSSN010000148.1:0-11388 GCA_043720555.1 Rhodobacterales bacterium
GCGCGCCATGACCGATAAATGACGATCACGTCCGACATTCTGGCAACTTACCGCCGTCCCCGCGCGGTGATCCGGGCAAAAACCGCCACGCCGCGTGAAGACCGGGCTTTGGCAACCCTGATCGGGGCGTGCGTGCTGATTTTTGTGGCGCAGTGGCCGGCACAATCGCGGGCGGCGTTCATTGATCCTGCGGTGCCGCTGGATGCGCGCATGGGGGCCACGCTGCTGGGTATCGTGTTCATCCTGCCGCTGCTGGCCTATGTCCTCGCGGCGCTCAGCCACGTGATGGCGCGCCTGATCGGCGGGCAGGGCACCTGGTTTTCATCCCGCATGGCGCTGTTCTGGGCGTTGCTTGCGGGTGCCCCGATGTTCTTGCTGCTAGGTCTGTTGCGGGGATTTCTGGGGGAAACCATCGCGGTTTTCAGCGCAGGTCTGGTGATCCTGGTCACGTTTCTGACGCTGTGGGGCGTCATGTTGCACGAGGTGGAACGGCGATGAACGTGACCAGACTGATGATCGACAGCGTCACCAACCCGCGCGAGACCGCGCGTCATCTGATGGACGCGAACCCCGCACTGGCCTTGCGCTGGCAGGGATTGGTTCTGGTGACGGTGTTGTCCACGGTGTTGCCGCTTGTGGCATTGTATGTCGCAAGCGATGCAACGCGGGCCGAGGTGGCGGCAAGCAACCCGGTGCTGCTGGCCACAGCGCAGCTTGGCATCAACACGCTGACGGTAGTGTTGATGCAGGGGATCGGCCAACTGGCGCGCGGCAAGGGCCGCTTTGTGGATGCGTTGCTGCTGGTGGCGTGGATGCAGGCGGTTCTGCTGGTGGTGCAGGTGGTGCAGAGCGCGGCCATCGTGCTGATGCCGGGACTGGCGCTGCCCATACTGGCGGTGGGCGTGGTGCTGTTTTTCTGGATGCTGTCGCACTTCACGGCCGAACTGCATGGCTTTCAAAGCGCGTTGCGGGTGTTCGGTGTCCTCTTTGGGCTTTTGTTCCTGCTGGGCCTTGCAATCAGCCCGTTGGTTGCCCCCTTCATGCCGTCGGGGGGCTGAGCCATGTATGACGTCGCCAAAATTCGCGCCGACTTTCCGATCCTGTCGCGGCAGGTGAACGGCAAGCCGCTGGTCTACCTTGATAACGGGGCCTCGGCACAAAAGCCGCAGGTCGTGATTGATGCGGTCAACACCGCCTATTCCCATGAATATGCGAATGTTCACCGGGGCTTGCACTACCTTTCCAACCTTGCCACTGACAAGTACGAAGCCGTCCGGGCAATCATTGCGCGGTTTCTTGGTGCGCCTTCAGAGCATGACATCGTCTTTACCACCGGGACGACCGAGGCAATCAACCTTGTGTCCTACGCCTGGGCCGCTCCCCGGTTTCAGCCCGGCGATGAGGTGGTGCTGTCGATCATGGAGCATCATGCCAATATCGTGCCCTGGCGTTTCCTGCGCGAACGGCAAGGCGTGGTGCTGAAATGGGTCGATGTCGATGCCAATGGCGATCTGGACCCGCAGGCGGTGATTGATGCGATCGGGCCGCGCACCAGGCTGCTGGCGATCACGCAGATGTCCAACGTGCTGGGCACGGTGGTGGACGTGAAATCCATCTGTGCCGCCGCGCGTTCACGCGGTGTGGCGACGCTGATTGATGGCTCGCAAGCCGCGGTGCACGTGCCGGTCAACGTGGCCGACATCGGTTGCGATTTCTATACCATAACCGGACATAAACTATATGGTCCAACTGGTTCCGGCGCGATCTTCATCCGCCCGGAACGCATGTCGGAAATGCGCCCGTTCCTCGGTGGCGGCGACATGATCCGCGAAGTGACCCGCGACGCCGTCACATGGAACGACCCGCCGATGAAGTTTGAGGCAGGCACGCCGGGGATCGTTCAGCAAACCGGGCTGGGCGTCGCGCTGGCGTACATGATGGGGCTGGGGATGGACAACATCGCTGCCCATGAACGCCACATCCGCGACTATGCCCGCGCGCGCCTGAGCGGGCTGAACTGGCTGAACGTGCAGGGCCAGTCGGCGACCAAAGGCGCGATCTTCAGCTTTACGCTGGATGGCGCCGCGCACGCCCACGACATCTCGACCATCCTTGACAAGCGCGGCATCGCCGTGCGGGCGGGCACGCATTGCGCAATGCCGCTGATGACCCATCTGGGGGTTGGTGCGACGTGCCGTGCATCGTTTGGCCTCTACAATACGACAGCGGAAGTGGATGCGCTGGTGTCGGCGTTGGAACTTTGCCACGAGCTTTTTGCGTGACCGAGCCCGGTGCCGGCGGCAAACCGACACCGCGGCCTTGATTGCAGACCGGTCGTCGCACTTGGCAGGCGGGCTTTGCGTGCTGCACCGCTGACGTGGGCAACTGATCGCCGCCGGGGGCTGCGGACCGGCCGGTGCCAAATTCAGGGCGGCGCGTGGCGATTGAGCCGTTGAAATGCCGCCGCAGGCCAGTTATAGACCCGACCTAGGCACCCGTAGCTCAGCTGGATAGAGCGCTGCCCTCCGAAGGCAGAGGCCACACGTTCGAATCGTGTCGGGTGCACCACACCAACGCGTCAGAAATTCCGTTGCTCTGCGCGCAGTCTGGCCATGGCCGCAGCGGGCCGGTCACACATCTTTGTCGCGGCATCGGTTCCGGATACAATCTGCGATACCCGGCCATTCTTCCTTTTTTCGGTATGAGGGGTGCCAGTTGGGGGATTTCGCCCAACAGCCTGGCGCGGTGCCTTTGATCCACCAGCCGCGATCTGCAACATGGGCCTTCAACCCTGTATCGCTGGAGGTCGTTCTGACAGGCGCCGAGATATGTTTTTTTGCGACAAGCAAGTCCGGTCTGGGGCATCTGCGGCGGGCCGCGACGATTGCCCGGGCCATCCGGCTGCAGGCGCAGGACCGGGTGCTGCGGCTGGTCAGCAACGCAAGGCCGGAAGGGCTGGAGCCGGAAGACATCAACGTCTTTGATACCATCCACATCGCCGACCGCGCGCGGATGGCAGAGATGGCACCAACAGGCGGGCCGGCCACGCTGGTGCTCGATACGATCCGTGTGCCGGGGATCGAGACGCTTGATGCAAAGCGGGTGCTGGTGTTGCGCCAAGCGCCCGCGGATCAGCTGCACCGCTTTCGGCTGGCAACGGGGCGTTGCTGGGATCAGATCATCGTGGCCAATCCGCGCGGGCACTGGATGCCGGACGCCGCTGCCCTGGGAACCGCCGACATACGGCCCGTCGGGTGGATCTATCGGCCCACCGGGCCGCGGGTCGCAAACCACGACGGCGTGACGACCGTACTGGTGGCCACCGGTGGCGGCGGCACAGCCGAAACGGCGCGCGTGTTGTATGCGCAGATCGACCGCATCCTGCTGCAGGTACGACGGCGCGTGACGTCTCCGTTCCGGGTGGTGCAGGCGATCGGGCCGCGCGCCCTCGCGTTCGGGCGGCTTGACCAGACCGACACAGCGATTGACCCCGGGGGGCGGCTGAATGCGTTGTTCCGCGATGCAGACGTCACGATTTCGACCGCAGGTTATAATTCGGTGCTGGAGCTGGCGACGACCGATACCCCTGCGTTGCTGACCCCGATCCCGCGCAGCATCGACGATCAGGTCGCGCGCGCCCGGCTGTGGGGCGCACAACTCGGGGCCTGGCACAACGAGGCGGCCCCCGATGCGGCCGTGGACTGGTTGGTGCGCCTGTTGGCCCACCCGGTTCGGCGTGCCCCCGTTGATCTGGGACCGAGTGGCGAGGATCGGGCGGCCAAAGGCATTCTGGCCTTGGGATGACGTCCCCGACCACATGGGCCGAGGGCGCGGCGTTTCACAAACGCTACGCGACGGCGGCACTGGCGCAAACGGCCCTGCATCGCAGCACAGTCGCACGCCGGGCGGGGGTTCCGACGCCCGTGGCCAGGCTGGGACCACAAGACGATGTGTTGACCTTCGAGCAGATCATCCCGTCCGAAAAGCCCTCGCTTCACGCTATGCTTGCGCCACTGGCAGCACTGCGCCGCATGCCGTCGGCGGGGCTTGCCCGCTATGATCCGTTCGCGCGGATCACGCCCCGCCTGTCGAGCGCGTCGCCGCAGGTACAACGGCGCGTTGCGGATTTGATGGCTGCCGATCAGGCTACAGGCTGGCCGGGTGACACGGTCCTGCACGGAGATTTCCACCCCGGACAAGTGATCCGCGACGCGCAAGACAAAGTGTGGCTTGTTGATCTGGATGATCTGGCGCTTGGCCCTGCCGAGGCCGATCTGGGCAACCTTGCCGCCTGGATGGTCACACAGCAGCCGACACATGTCGCTGCCGGTTCGGCGATGGCCATGGCGCGGGTCCGTGCCGCCTGGATCGCCATGGGCGAAACAGCGGACGCGGCGCTGGTGGCGCATTTTTGCGCCATCGCCCTGATCCGGCGCGCCCTGAAACTGCGCGAGCGGGGCAGGGACTGGGTGACCCGGCAACTGCTGCCCGATCAGGTCGGACGATGACGACATCGCCCGTACGGTCACGATTGGTGGCCGTGCGCAGATCGGGTGAGTGAGCCGGTTCACACATGTCCCTGGTTTTTCAGGACCTTGATATCCCGTGTTTTTCGATCCGGTAGCGCAGCGTATCGCGGCTGATGCCCAACAGACCGGCCGCGCGGGAGATATTGCCGCCAGTGTTCCGCAGCGCCTTTATCAAGGCGGTTTCTTCCATTTTCAGCAGATTGGGCACGGCGCTGGCCTGGGGGTCCTCGGAGCGGATGATCTGGATGTCGGCGGCACCAATGGTGCCTGCGGCGGCGGTCAGTACCGCGCGCTCCATGCAGTTTTCCAGTTCCGACACGTTGCCAGGCCAGTCATGTTCCAAAAGGCGCACCCTTGCGTCGCCCGTCAGCTTTGGCCGGACGCGGCTGTACCGAAAAGCTGATTGTTGGGCAAAGGCTTCGGCCAGGGGCAGAATGTCCGAGGTCCGCTCCGTCAGGGGCGGCACATCCACCCAGCCCACCTGGATGCGGTACAGAAGGTCTGCGCGGAACGCGCCACGCCGCTCCATCGCGGTCAGATTGCAGGTGGTGGTGGCAAATACCCAAGGCGGATCCCCGGACCCCAGTCGGTGGGCAAGACGGGCCTGTTGGGCCGCCGGCAGCGCGTCAATATTGCGCAACAGAACAGCCCCCGTCGTGGCACTGAGAGCCCCCTCAAGCTGGGCGTTGCCCAATGTGCAGTCGGTTTCGACAAGACGACCCCGCTGCCCTTTGGTCGATTCGAAAATCGCGCGGGCAGCCAGTGATTTGCCCACCCCGCGTGGCCCGGTGATCAGCACGCCCGGCGGTGCGGCTGCCGTGTCGAAAAGCGGCGCCAGCCTGCGCAGGGTGGCGCGCAGATCGACCGCCGCCGATGACCGGCCAAGGATGCGGTCCACCCCGCGACGCTCGGCCGGGCGCGTGGCGTCGTGCAACATCAGATTTGCAGCCAGCGATGCAATCGTGGCCAGCGGCGCGGGTTTGGTCAGAAAATCCCGGGCCCCACGCTTCATCGCATCCACTGCGACGCCGATGTCAGCGTGCCCGGTCATCACCACGATCTGCGTTTCGGGGGTGTTGGTCTGGAACCAGTCCAGCACGTCCAGCCCGCTGTCGCGGCCAAGCCGTACATCCAGGATCACCAGGCGGGGCTTTGCGCGCGTTGCCATTGCGATGGCCAGACTGGCATTGACGGCATAGCTGGCGGAAAATCCGCGCCGTTCCATGTAGGCCGCGATTGACCGTGCCAGCACTTCTTCATCATCAATGATCAGGATATCAGTCATGCCTTCCTCCTACACAATCGCGGGCAATCGCAGTGTCACCACGACCCCCCGCAACGCGCCATTGGCCAGATCAAGTGATCCGCCCATACGCTCGGCGATCCTTCGTCCCAGCGCCAGCCCGACCCCAAGACCTGACGCCTTGCCGGTCTGAAACGGCTGAAAGACACGCTCCATCATGGCGGCCGGGATACCCGGCCCCGTGTCTGTGATGCGGACCTCGAGCGTGCCGTCCGGCTGGTTGTTCCAGGCCACGCCCAGAATGCCGCCGTCCGCCATCGCTTCGATCCCATTCGAGATGACCGAGTTCAGCACCTGCTCCAGTTCGGCGGCGCGGCCGTGGACCATGGGGCTGCCCTTGCCCGACGAAAGGACCACGCTGATGCGGCGACGGCGAAGCTGGGTTTGAAAGCCGTCGATGCAACTGGAGATCACGTGATCAATCTGGGCCAGGTCAGACACATTGGCGACATCGCTGCGGCTGCGGGTCAGCAACGACCGGATCCACCCCTCCAGACGATCCACCTGGTCGATAATGTCATGGATCGACGCGTGACTCGTCTCGGGGATATCGTCATCCAGCGTCAATTCCGCGCAAGACCGGATCGAGGCCAGCGGGTTGCGCAGGCCATGCGCAACTGCAGATGCCATTTCCCCGACCACCGCCAGACGCTCGTTTTCAAGCATGCGTGCTTCCTGACGCAGCAGCACGCGGCTGGTATAGGTCGTCACGACAGCCAGACTGCCAAACAATGCCGATCCCGCTACCAGCGCCCCGAGCCAGCTGAGCAGCTTGATTTTTCCAAGCGAAGCGATCAGCGCGGCAGGCGATTTGTAGACTTCGACCGCGCCGACGACCGTCTGGTTGTCCGGCGACCGGATCGGAATGTAGTATTCTATGAACGCGGTGATGCCGTCGGGAAATCCCACGTGCTCGTCTTTTTCACCACGCGAGATCACATTCAGTTCCGGGTTCAGATGGCCTGCCAATGCGCTGGCCAGTTCGTCATTCCCGGCAAAGTTTTGCCCGATCATCTCCGGGTCGCTGGACCACAGGATTTCTCCGTTGAGGGCATAGACATTGGCGCGGAACACATCCGGAAGTCGGGAGACATGGGTCAGGAACTCTTCGATGTCTTTCTGCATGGCCCCGTCGGGATTACCCGAGAAATAGCCGGTGGCACGTTCGATATGCACGATGGAGTTCAGGAAATCGGCCGACACCACCGCGTCCCGCGTCATCATCTGCAGCGACATGAACCGCGACAGGATGGTGCTCAGCGTGATCGCCGTTGAAAAGATCGCAATGAAACTGATCACCATAAAGCCCGCGACCAGCCGCAGATGTCGTGGCGAATCGCGCAGCTGCGGGGTCTTTGGCAACAGTGTCATGGCACACAGACTCTCCGGTGGTCAGTGCCCTGATTGTACGCCAAAGCAGTGACGCGGGGCACTTTCCAACGTCTGACGACTTCTGGACTTTAGTCTGAAACAGTCAGCAATCGGGGCATTTGCCCCATTTTGTCCCGGCATTTGCCCCATAACCGGGCTCCGGCAAGCTCTGATTGCCATGCACCGGCGCCTATGGTGCCCATGGCAAGAGCCCCGCCAGGGAGGTTTCAGTGTCCGGCATTCTGCTTTTGGAAGACGAGCCGATCATCGCGCGCAATATCTGCCGCCTGCTGGTGCGGGACGGGCACGCCGTCACCCATGCGGCCTGTGCTGCCGAGGCGCAGGTCAAGCTGGCAGGGCAAAGCTTTGATCTGGTGCTCGCAGACATAAATCTGGGTGACGGCGACGGGATCGACGTTCTGTCGGCGCATGCCGACCGACTGGCCGTGGTGCCGATTATCATGATGACCGGGCAGGACAGCATCCAGAACCGCCTGCGCGCCGAGGGCCTTTCGGTTTCTGCGTTTCTGGCCAAGCCGTTTGCCATGTCGTACCTGTCGGAACTGACCGGGGCACTGCTGGCCGAAACAGGGCAACAGGCCGGCGAGCGGCGCGGGCCATCGGTGATGATGTACTCCCACGATACGATCGGTCTGGGCCACATGCGTCGCAACACGGCCATCGCCCAGGAACTGGTCGCGCGCGTTCCGGGCATCTCGGTCCTGTTGCTGGTGGGCTGTCCGGCGGGGATGATGTTCGCCCCGCACGCCGGGATCGACTATGTCAAACTTCCGTCCCTGACCAAGCTGGGGCGGGGACGCTGGCAGGCCGGCAGCCTTCGGATTGACGCCGCCACCACACGGGCCTTGCGGGCCGGAATTCTGGAGCAGGTGATCGAGACGTTTCAGCCCGATGTGTTTTTGGTGGACCACGAACCAAGCGGAGTGTGGGACGAACTGGTTGGCCCGCTCAGGGCGATGCGCGCACGCGGCAGCGCCCGTACGATTCTCGGCCTGCGCGACATTCTGGACGACCCCGACCGGATCACGAAAAGCTGGGCGGCCGGCGGCGTCGATAAGGTGATCTCATCGCTGTATGACGAGGTGCTGATCTACGGAAACAAAGAGTTCTACCCGTCGAACACTGCCTACGGGCTGGAGCGGCTGCGCCCCGGTCATGTGCATTATTGTGGCGCGGTCACGACGATAAAGCCGGTGCGGCGCGACCGATGGGTTGGCGCACCCCGCAGGGTTCTGGTGTCGGGTGGCGGCGGGCGGGATGCGTATGGACTTCTGGACGCGGCCCTTGCCGCCTTTGAAACGATCGCGCTCTACCGCCGCCCCGAGCTGACGCTGATCGCGGGGCCGTTGATGGACGAAGAGCTGAGTTCGGCCTTGATGCAGCGTGCAGCACGGGCAGGGGCCATCTTTCACCTCGCGGTGGCCGATTTACCGGAGCGGCTGTTCAAGACAGACCTGTTCCTGACGATGGGCGGCTACAACTCGGTCAACGAGGCTTTGGCCACCGGTACACCGACCGTCGTTGTGCCCCGCGTCGGCCCTTCGGCCGAACAGCGGATCCGGGCGGAGCAGTTGCAGGCCCACAGGCTGGCAACCGTGGTCTGGCGGCACGATATCAGTCCGGCGCGGCTGGCTGCGCTGATGACCGCACCTCCCGCCGGGACCGCCACAACCCTGCGGCTGAACTTCGACGGCGCGGCCTGCGCCGCTGATCATATCGCGGCACTGGCCACCCGATCCCCGTCCATGAACCGCAAGGTGCCACATCATGCCTGACCATCCCCCGTTGCGCGTGGGTTATGTGCTAAAGCGGTTCCCGCGCTTTTCCGAAACGTTCATCCTCAATGAACTGCTGGCCCTGCAGGCGCGGGGCGTGGCGGTCGACGTCTTTTCGCTGCTGACGCCACCACAGGAGCCGCGCCATGCCCGCCTGTCCGAATTGCGGGCGCCCGTCACCTATCTGATCCAGCCGGTAAAGACACCGGCGTGCGATGTCGCGCCCGTCGACGCGGCGTTGTTTGCAGGCAATGACGACTCCGCCATCGCCCGCCTGCATGCGAAGGCGATGCAGGTGGCGCACGCGGCGCAGGTGGCGGGGATCACCCATCTGCATGCGCATTTTGCCTCGGATGCGACCACGGTGGCGCTGCTGGCGGCGCGGCTGATGGGGGGTACGTTTTCCTTTACGGCGCACGCGCGCGACATCTTCCACACCTATGTCTCGCCCGAGGCGGATGCCGCCAAACGCCGTGCCAAGCTGTGCGAGGCGGCTTTTGTCGTGACGGTGTCTGACCACAACGCCGACTACCTGCGTGCGCTGTGCCCCGCGGCTGCCGGTCGCATTCACCGCCTTTACAACGGGATTGATCTTGCGCTGTTCCGCCCGGACGACGCGGCGGTTGCGGGCCGCGTCATCGCTGTGGGGCGTCTGGTCGAGAAGAAGGGCTTTGCGGTCCTAGTTGCCGCATGTGCGATCTTGCAGGCGCGGGGCGTGGCGTTTGATTGCCGCATCGTGGGCGATGGGCCGTTGCACGCGGCGCTGCGGTCACAAATTGACGCAGCGGGGCTGGACCAGCATGTGCATCTGACCGGCCCCATGCCGCAGGAACAGCTTGCGGGGCTTCTGGGTACGGCGGCCGTGGCCACCCTGCCGTGCGTCATTACCGCCGATGGCGACCGCGACGGCCTGCCCACGGTGCTGCTCGAGGCGATGGCCAAGGCGGTGCCGGTTGTCACGACCACCGTGACGGGTGGCCCGGAAATCGTGGCGCAGGGCCAGACAGGGTTGCTGTGCGCCCCCGGCGATCCGGCATCCCTCGCCGACGCGTTACAGGCCCTGCTGGCCGATCGGCCCCGCGCCCGCGCCATGGGTGCCGCCGGGCGGCTGCGGGCGGAACGTCTGTTTGACCTTGGCCCCAACGTGGCTTGGCTGGCGACGCAGTTCGCCGGTGTGGCCCGGCCCGCACTGTCCAGAGGGGCGGCATGATGCGGATTGCATATGTCTGTGCTGACGGCGGCATCGCGGTGTTTGGCGAAAAGGGGGCATCGGTTCATATCACGGCGATGGCCGCCGCCTTTCGGCGCGTCGGGCATGAGGTCCGGGTGCTGTGCGCCAAGCGTGGCACGGGGGCTGCGGACTACCCGGTTGAACAGGTCACGGCACAACTGCCGCCGGCTGACGACCGCGCAGCCAAGGAACGCGGATGGATAGCCACCGCCGCAGCGATCGAGGCGCGGCTGGTGGCACTGCACAGCGACTGGCCCTTTGACATGATCTATGAACGCTATGCGCTGTGGAGCACTGCCGGGGTGCGTGCGGCACGGCGGCTGGGCGTGCCCGTGGTCATAGAGGTCAACGCTCCACTGGTCGCCGAGCAGGCCGAATTCCGCGCGTTGGTGCTGGCCGACGAGGCCCGCTTGGTCGAGGCCGAGGTCTTTGGTTGCGCCGATGCGCTGGCCGTCGTGTCGGACGAGCTGGCGGCCTATGTCACCGCGCGCGGTGCGGCGTCGGGGCGGGTGCATGTCATCCGCAATGCGGTCGATACCGGCCGATTCACCCCCGAGGTGCCGCAGGCGCAGATCGACGGGGTGCCCGAGAGCGCTTTTGTGGTGGGCTTTTCAGGCACACTGAAAGCCTGGCACGGGCTTGAAACCCTGTTGCCGGCATTCGACGCCCTGCTGGCACGGTTGCCAGCGGCGCATCTGCTGGTGGTGGGCGATGGACCGCGCAAGGCCTGGATCGAAGGCTATGCCGCCGGTGCCGGCATCGCCGCGGCAGTGACGCTGACCGGTTGGGTGCCGCATGCCGGTCTGCCGGGGGTGATCGCCCGGATGGATGTGGCCACCGCCCCTTATCCGGAGGCCGCGGGGCACTACTTCTCGCCGCTCAAGCTGTATGAATACCTCGCACTTGGCCGTCCGGTCGTGGCAAGCCGGATCGGCCAGACGGCACGTTTGCTGGACGGCACACAGGCGGCTGTTCTTGTGGCCCCCGGCGACGCGTCCGCGCTGACCGCGGCACTGCTGCGCCTTGCGCACGATCCGGCACTGAGGGCGCGTCTGTCGCACCACGCGGCGCGGGAAGGCCTCCGCCACGACTGGGCCGACAACGCCCGCAAGGTGGTGGCACTGACCTGTGAGATGGTGACAGCATGAGCAGGGAACG
>JAYSSN010000149.1:0-1753 GCA_043720555.1 Rhodobacterales bacterium
GTCGACATAGGCGTCATGCCCCGGCGGGATTTCGAAGAAGTCGCCTGTCGCGATGCGCGTCTCAAGACCCGTGTCGATCATGCGGACCACGAGCCTGCCAGAGAAGCAATAACCGGTGTGCCGCATGGGGCAAGAGTCCGGCGAGCCGAGAAGCGGCTTCTCGTCAGCCTCCCAGGTCCAGCCAGGCTCGAAGATTGCATGCATTCCTGCGCTGCCGTCGGTCATTTTGACGATGGAGATACCTCCGCGCTCCTTCATGTCGAGCAGCTGGTCGGGCGTTTCGAACCGTCGTGTTTCTATCGCGTTTTTTTGCATTGTCTTGCTCCTTACTCTGGACAGCAGCTTTGGGGGTTTGAGCGGCTTTGTTGCGCAAATCACGCGGTGGCCGGAGTAACCCTTTCCCCGGACAGACCTATCCTGCGCGCTGCGTGAGCGGCGTCCCGAGGGCAGTGAAGCGGTTGAGGATGGCTGCCCTGATCTGAAGCTCGGCGACCTGGCGGTCGAAGTCGCGAGACATGACGCGCTCTCCCAGGAGCTTGAGGCAGCGCATCTTTGCCTCGACCAGACTTCGTCGGTGATATCCGGTCCAGCGCTTCCAGATCGCCCGGCCCAAGCGGCGGCAACTGCGCAGGGCCTCGTTGCGCGCCGTCGCTCCTGCTGTCTGCTCCTTCCACGGTTTGCCGTTCCTGCGGGGCGGGATGACTGCCGCCGCCCCGCGCGCCGCGATGGCGGCGTGACAGGCACGGGTGTCGTAGGCGCCATCTGCGGTGACCATGCCAAGGGGCTGATCGTCAGGGATCTGATCCAGAAGGTCAGGCAGCACGGGCGCATCGCCGATCCGGCTGCCGGTGACCTCGATGGCCCTTATCTCCAGCGTTTCAGCGTCGATCCCGAGGTGGACCTTGCGCCAGTCCCGCGGCTTCGACGGGCCGTGTTTCCTGGCCAGCCACTCGCCATCGCCTTCGGCTTTCACACCGGTGCTGTCGATCAGCAGATGCAGCGCGCCGGTGCTGGAACGGTAGGGGATGTGGACGGTCAGGGTCTTCTGGCGACGGCAGAGGGTGCTGAAATCGGGCACCGGCCAATCCAGACCGGCCAGTTCCAAAAGGCTCGCCACCATCCCAGTCGTTTGCCGCAGTAGCAGCCCGAAGAGCGCCTTCAATGTCAGACAGGCCTGGACCGCGGCGTCGGTGAAGACCGGCTGACGCCCACGCTTGCCGGTCGGCGCGGCAAGCCACTGTGTCTCGGGATCAAACCAGATCAGCAACGATCCGCGCCTCGCCAGCGCAGCATTGTAGTCAGGCCAGTTCGTGGTGCGGTAGGTGGGGGGCTTCGGTTTGCTCATGCAGACCAGCTACCACGCTGGATTCACAGAGTGAATCCTCCATCGCATTTGCGCAACAAAGCCTCGACGATCTGCGAACCCGTATTGTCGCGCATCTCGTTTCAGCACTCGAAATCTACATTCCGCTCAACGAGGCAAATATCGCAAAGGTCGGCCCTCTGGAAACGCTGGATGCCTGGGCAAACTACCATCTGGGCCTGCATCATCTTTATCGCTTCACGGCGACCGACAATGCACGCGCCCGGGTCCATTTCGAACGGGCGGTGACGCTGGACCCGCGCTTTGCCCGCGCCCATGCCGGCCTCTCTTTCACTAGAGCGTGTCGCATTCATTTGGGTTCATATCCTGCGGCGATGAAGTAGTTGAGGCACTCCTGCTCGGTGAAGAGGTCGCATACGGTTCCGACGG
>JAYSSN010000150.1:0-4217 GCA_043720555.1 Rhodobacterales bacterium
GATGAGCAATCTGGCCCCGGTCCCGGACGGGTTGACCGACGAGCAGGTGCTGATGTGCCCCGATATCATGTCAACCGGGTTCAGCGGCGCGGAACGGGCCGGGATCAGGATCGGCGATATGGTGGCGATCTTTGCGCAGGGGCCGATTGGTCTGTGTGCGACGGCGGGGGCCAAACTGTTGGGGGCTTCGACGATCATTGTCGTTGATACACTGCCGAACCGGCTGGCGATGGCAAAGCGGCTTGGCGCGGATCATGTGGTGGATTTCAGCAAGCTCGATCCGGTCGAGGAGATCATGCGCCTGACAGGCGGGCGCGGTGTTGATGTGGCGATCGAGGCGTTGGGCACTCAAGGCACATTCGCCGCCTGCCTGCGCGTGCTGCGTCCGGGCGGCACTTTGTCCAGTCTGGGGGTCTATTCCGGCGATCTGACGATCCCGGCCGGGGCCTTTGCAGCCGGTTTGGGCGACCATACCATCGTCACCTCACTGTGTCCGGGTGGCAAGGAACGGATGCGCCGCCTGATGGCAATCATCGCAACCGGGCGGGTCGATCTGGGGGCGATGGTGACACACCGGTTCAAACTGGATGACATCGAGGCGGCCTATGAGTTGTTCGGCAATCAGCGCGACGGCGTATTCAAGGTGGCGATTACGCCATAAGACGAAAGCACCATGGCCGTGATTGTGTCCGATGATCCGTTGACAGACCCCGCCCTGCGTTCGCAACTTGACCGGCTGCTGGTGCGGGTCGCGGCCCATGCGCCCATACGCACCGCGATTGTCCATCCCTGCGATGCGGTGTCGCTGCGCGGCGCGATGGAGGCTGCCCGGATGCGGCTGATCGTGCCGGTGCTGATCGGTCCGGCGGCCCGCATTGCGGCGGCAGCGGCGCAGGCGGGCGAGGATCTGACCGGGATCGAGATCATCGACACGGCACACAGCCACGCCGCTGCCGATGCCGCCTGCGGTCTGGCCCGCTCCGGTGTTGTCGCTGCGATCATGAAAGGTTCGCTTCATACTGATGAATTGATGGCCGCAGCGATTGACCGTGACACCGGCCTGCGCACTGACCGTCGGATGAGCCATGTGTTCGTGTTCGATGTACCGACCTATCCGCGCCCGTTGTTCATCAGTGATGCGGCGGTCAACATCGCCCCCGACCTCGCGACCAAAAAAGATATCGTGCAGAACGCCATTGATTGCGCGCTGGCGCTTGGCACCCTCCAGCCGCGCGTGGCCATCCTGGCTGCGGTGGAAACCGTTGATCCCGACATGATGGCCACGATTGATGCGGCCGCTCTGGCCAAGATGGCAGATCGCGGCCAGATTATCGGCGGGCTGGTGGATGGGCCGCTGGCGTTTGACAATGCCATCTCTAAAACCGCCGCCGCGATGAAGCAGATTGTGTCACCGGTGGCGGGCGTGGCCGATGTGCTGATCGCCCCCAATATCGAGGCCGGAAACATGATCGCCAAACAGCTGACCTATCTGGCCAATGCGCAGTCAGCCGGCATCGTGATGGGCGCACGGGTGCCGATCATCCTGACCAGCCGCGCCGATGGCTTATTGTCGCGGCTGGCATCCTGCGCGGTGGCGGTGCTGGTCGCCCGGCACGAACGATCAAAGCCGCCGCGATGACATCGGCTATTCTCGTTCTCAACGCCGGATCTTCCAGCGTCAAGTTTGCGGTTTATGCGCAGACTGCGGCACTTCCCGTGCTGCTGCGTGGCGGCATCGCCGCACTTGGTCACGCGCCCAGGCTGTCGGTGCACAGTCCCGGCGAGGCTGACCACAACCGCTTGCTTGGCCATGCGCCAATGTTGCCCGGTGCTGCCGGGCTGGTGATTTTCGACGAACTGGCCCGGCGCGGCATGACCGGCGCGATGACCGCCGTTGGCCACCGGATCGTGCATGGCGGGCTGCACTTCACCCAACCGACCATTTTGACCGCCGCCATTATCGACCAGCTGACCCAATTGGCGCCGCTTGCCCCGCTGCATCAGCCTGCCAATCTGGAAATGGTCGCACTGGCCCGCCACCACTTGCCTGGCACCCTGCAGGTTGGCGCTTTCGACACGGCCTTTCATGCAGGGCGACCACACCTCGACCGGCTGTATGCGTTGCCGCGTGACCTCAGCGATGATGGCATTGTGGCCTACGGGTTTCACGGTCTGTCCTACGCTCATATCGCGGCGGTGCTGCGCGCGCGCGATGGCCCACGCGCCGGGGGCCGCACGATTGTGGCGCATCTGGGCAGCGGTGCCAGCCTGTGCGCGATGAATGCCGGACAAAGCATCGCCACCACCATGGGATTTTCCGCGCTCGATGGTCTGGTGATGAGCACGCGCTGTGGTGCGCTTGACCCGGCCATCGTTTTGCACCTGATGCAGCAACGGCAGATGAGCGCCGAGGCGGTGCACGATCTGCTGCACAACCGCTCCGGTCTGTTGGGAGTGTCGCAGATATCGGGCGACATGGCGACGCTGCTGCAAAGCGCCGACCCGCGGGCGGCCGAGGCGGTTGCGTTGTTCGTCTACCGTGCCGGTCGGGCAATCGGGTCACTGGCGGCGGCGCTGGGTGGCCTCGATACGTTGGTGTTCACTGCCGGTATCGGAGAAAACGCGCCGCACATCCGCGCGCTGATTTGCCAAAGTGCCGCATGGCTGGGTGCCCGGATAGACACCGGATTGAACATGCTGGGGGAAACCGTCATCAGTGCCAAAGGGTCGGGCGTCGAAATTCTTGTCACACCGGCTGACGAAGAGCGCACAGTTGCGGCGGGTGTGCTGGCATGCATGCGGCAGGGGCCGGACGCGCCGCCACGAGTCAGCGAGGCATGCGGCCCTAGCACATGACGGGCGCAACCAGATATCAGCCCACACCCGTCAGGGTCTGGGGCTGTCCAAAAAACCAAACCGGCGCATCAGGGCTTTCTCAATCTCCAGCACCGCCATGACCGTAACGCCAATGCCAAGGATGAACGCCCCCTCCGGCAGTGTCAGCGGCGCGGTGTCGAACAGGGCCTGCATGAACGGCGCAAAGGTAAAGGCCAGTTGTGCGGCGATCACCACGCCCAAGGCAGCCAGCACCGCTGGCGTGCCGACCGCACCAGGCAGGCTGAACGAGGTCATGTGCAGGTAGCGCACATTGAACAGGTAAAAAATCTCCATCACCACTAGCGTGTTCACCACCATGGTGCGCGCGGCTGGCACGCCGCGCCAAGTTATTCCAGGGTCGTCCTTGAACAAGCCTCCTTCCAAACATCTGTGCCAACTGGTAGTCTGAAAGAATGATGAAATACTACACCAAGTTCGAAACGGTTATCAATGTGACGTTGCTCGTCATGCTTTCAATCGTGGTCGTGCTGGCGACCGTCGATCTCGGCTGGCTCATCATCAAGGATATCCTCACTCCGCCAATTTTCTTGCTCGATATCGCTGAACTACTCGAACTTTTCGGAGCTTTTCTGCTGGTGATGATCGGGCAGGAGCTGCTCGGTACGGTCAAGGCCTACATCACGAAAAACACCATCCATGTCGAGGTGGTTCTGTTGGTGGCCATCATCGCCATTGCCCGCAAGGTGATCATCCTCGAGCCGAAGGAAATGGATGGGATGCATCTGCTTGGCATCGCCGCGATCATCTTGGCGTTAACGGCTGGCTACTACCTCGTCAAGGTGGGCGGGCGAAGAGCACCAATGCCTGATGGCAAGCCGGAGGGGTGACGAATTTTTCAAGGGCGGCCTCCTGGTTGTGGTCGGGATTGCGCATTCGCTGCGGCTGAATCGGGCCGGCCGCGCGCGCGGAAGCGCAACCATTTTTCCAGCGCGACAACGGCGAACGTGAAAACGCCGATGGCGACAATGTAGAGCCAAGCTTCTGCCCGCACGGGGGCGGTGTGAAAAAGCCGGTTCAGCACCGCGAGGTCAGTGAAGGCGGCCTGCGCCGTCGCGGTGTTGGTCGCTCAGCACGAACTATCAAAGCCGCCGCGATGCCGAGGCACGTCCTTACATCAGCGCACACCATCTATGCCTCAGGGTTGTCCAGAAAGCCAAACCGGCGCATCAGGGCTTTCTCAACCTCCAGCACCGCCATGACCGTAACGCCAATGCCAAGAATGATCGCCCCTTCCTGGAACGTCAGCGGCGCGCTGTGAAACAGCGCCTGCATGAACGGCGCAAAGGTAAAGGCCAGTTGGGCCACGATCACCACGCCCA
>JAYSSN010000151.1:0-1749 GCA_043720555.1 Rhodobacterales bacterium
TCTGCGTTTCGTTTTGCGCGCCCGCGAACTGGGGTTTTCGCTGGACGACATTCGCGCCTTGCTTGGCCTTGGCGAGGGCGCGCTGCGATCTTGCGCCGAAGTCAAGGAAAAGACCGAGGGGCACCTTGCCGAAGTGCGAGCCAAAATCGCCGACCTGCAGCGCATTGCGGCCGTGTTGTCAGAGACGGCAAGCCGGTGCTCAGGCGCCCGCGTTCCCGATTGCGCGGTGCTGTCCAGCCTGCGCGCCTGATGTCAGGGTGGCGACATCGACCCGCAAGCCGCAGACATGGCGCCAATGAACGCGCGCATGCGACGGTTGACCAACCGGGTGCTGGCATAGACCAACTGGATCTGCCACGACGCAACGCGGAGATCGGGCAGCACGGGAACAACCCTGCCTGCGGCTTCTGCCTGTCGCGCGACGAAATCCGGCAGCCGTGCGATACCGTGCCCGGCAATCGTGGCGGCCAGCAGAAACTCGCCGCTGTTGGCATTCAGCGCGGGCTGAAAGGTGATCGTCTGGGGCCCATTTGCGGTCTCGAACGCCCAGCTTGCCCGCCGCGCCGGGCCAAAGTGCAACAGCGGATGCTGTGCCAGCGCCGCCAGCGTATCGGGCAACCCGGTGGACGCAGCATAGTCGGGGCTGGCGTACAGCCGGTGCTGGCTTTGGCCCAGGGAGTGCGCGACTAGCGTGGGGTCCGGCGCTTCGGCGATGCGGATGGCGAGATCGTAGTTTTCATGCGCAAGATCAACGCGGCGATCGTCGAAATCGACGGTCAGCTGGATTTGCGGATGGCCGGACCGGAACCGCAGCAATGCAGGCATCAGAAACGCCACCCCGTAGGCGCGCGGCACCGACACAGACAGAGGCCCGGCGAGGCTGAGCCGGGCCGAGGTGAAGTCGGCGTCGATCTCACCCGCCTCGGTCAGCAGGCGCACGGCACGCTGGTAAAGCTCGTGGCCCGCCGGTGTCACCTCCCAGACGCCCGGTCGGCGGTCGATCAGTTGCGTGCCATAGCGGTCCTCCAACAGGCGCAGCCTGCGGCTGACTGCCGATTTCGCGATGTTCAGCGTGGCGGCCGCGCGGGTCAGGCTGGCGTGGGTCACCACATCGACAAACAGACGCAAATCTTCGATCTGTCCCATGATGCCTCCTTCAAGTGTTCCATTTTATGGAACACTATACACAAATTATATCGGCTACTATGAGTATTTGGAACGCTTTATCCCTGAGGCACCATGAAACCCTCAAGGGAGACACAGAATGAAACGCATTGCACTGACCGCCCTGCTCGCGGGCAGCATCGCCACGGTCGCAGCCGCACAAGACCCGGTCTGGGATGGCAACAGCGTGGTGCTGGAAAGCCAGCAACTTGCCGAAGGCGTCTTTGCAGTGATCCCGACCGGTGCGGTTGATCTTGCCGCTGATGGGCATCCGATGGCCACAACCGGCGGCTTCGTGATCGGCAAGACCGGCGTTCTTGTGGTCGAATCCATGCTGAACGAACGGCTCAACGCGCAATTGTTCGACCTGATCGCGGCACAGACCGACCTGCCGGTGCGCTATCTGGTCAACACCAGCTTTCACGGCGATCACACTTACGGAAACCAGTATCTGCCGGAGGATGTGGTCATCATCCAGCACGCCAACACCGCCGCTTACCTTGATACGCATCTTGAGGCGGACAAGGCCTTCATGATCCAGAACCTTGGCGCCGGGCGCGGCATCGAAGAGATCACCGAGACCCC